>JAKJGD010000180.1 GCA_022704585.1 Spirochaetota bacterium
CCCTCCCGCCAGCACGATCTCGGAATCGCCGGCAATGATCTGCTGGGACGCGAACACCGTGGCCTGCATGCCGGAAGCGCACTGGCGCTGGATCGTGGTCGCCGGGATTTCCACCGGTATGCCCGCCTTCAGCGCGGCGGTGCGGGCCGTGTTGGCCTCGGCACTCGTCTGCACGCAGTCCCCGAAAATGACGTCATCGAGCATGTCGCCGGTCACGCCGGCCCGCTTCATCGCCTCGACCATGACGATCGCGGCGAGCTGGTACGCCCTCATGTCTTTCAGCGACTGGCCGAAGCTCGCAATGGGGGTCCTGCACCCTGATAAAATGACAACTTCTTTGTTCGACATAACTCCCTCTCCTGAATGATATGTTGTTAATTAAAAACGGGTTATCTCTAATGTCATTGCGATGAGCCCTCGTATGTCGAGGTCGACGAAGCACCCTTCGACTGCGCTCAGGGACCGATCGGTTGCCGAGCGTTGCCGAGGCGTGCTTCGCAACGCTCGCGATGACATGTATAAAAAAACAGCATTTAGATAGATCCGGAATAGTCTATTCCATTCCTGACTTCTTCACCGCAGGCTGTAAACAGACGCACGGTATGCATCCAAAAAAGCATCATGCACCAAATATGTCAAGACAGATAGAGACTGGACGGACGTTAAATGGATGGAACTGACAGGGTGTTCAACAGACGCGATAACGTGAATCATGGCGGGGAGCCGCACACGGCGGCCCCCCGCTCCGGATATGCATTATTTGCTGAAGCTCATCTTCTTTCCGTCCGAATCCGCCTTGATCTTCTGGTCGGACAGGGATTCACCCGAAAGCAGCCGCACCGAAAGGGGGTCCAGGAGATGCTTCTGGATGGCCCGCTTTAGCGGGCGCGCGCCGAACTGGGGATCGAACCCTTCGGTGACAAGGAATTCCAGCGCCTTTTTGGTCATTTCAAGGGTTATCCCCCGGTCTTTCAACCGCGCGGCCACTTCCGCCAGTTGCAGCTTCACGATCGCCGCGATGTTTTCGCGCGAGAGCGGGTTGAAGATGATCACCTCGTCCACCCGGTTCAAAAACTCGGGCTGGAAGTGGGCCTTCAGCTCCTGCTCCACGCCGCTCTTCCGCTGCTCGTAGGGGATGGACGCCTCGCTTATATACGACGTCCCGATGTTGGAGGTCATGATGATCAGCGTGTTCTTGAAGTCCACGACCCGGCCCTTGGCATCGGTCAGCCGGCCCTCGTCCAGTATTTGCAAAAATATATTGAACACGTCATGGTGCGCCTTCTCGATCTCGTCGAAGAGGATTACCGCGTAGGGGCGCCGCCGCACCGCCTCGGTGAGCTGGCCGCCCTCCTCGTACCCGACGTATCCCGGGGGCGCGCCGATGAGGCGCGCGACCGCATGCTTCTCCATGTACTCGGACATGTCGATGCGGATGATCGCCTTCTCGTCGTTGAACATGAACTGCGCCACGGCCTTGGCCGTCTCGGTCTTGCCCACGCCCGTGGGGCCCAGGAAGATGAACGACCCGACGGGCCGGTCAGGGTCCTGTATCCCGGAACGCGAGCGCCGCACGGCGTTCGATATGGCGGCGATCGCCTCGTCCTGGCCCACGACCCGGCGCTCGAGGATCGACTCCATCTTTAAAAGCTTCTCCTTCTCGCCTTCGAGCATCCGCGACACGGGAATGCCGGTCCATCGCGACACGACGGCGGCTATCTCCTGCTCGGTGACCTCCTCTTTCAGCAGGGTCTTGTCTCCCTGCATCGACTTGAGCTTCTTGTTCGCCGCGGCGAGCTTCTTCTCCAGCTCGGCGATCCTGCCGTAACGGATCTCGGCCACCAGGTTCAGGTTCCCCTCCCGCTCGGCGCGCTGCTCTTCCGTGCGGAGGTGCTCGATCTGCTCCTTGATCCCGCGGTTCTCGGTGATGATCGCCTTCTCGTTCCTCCACTGGGCCACCAGCCCGTTCTTCTTCTCGTTCAGGTTGGCCAGCTGCTCCTTGATTTTCTCCAGCCTGTCTTTTGACGCGGGATCCTTCTCCTTCTTGAGCGCCTCCTGCTCTATCATGAGCTGGCGCACCTTCCGCTCGATCTCGTCTATCTCGATCGGCATGGAGTCGATCTCCATCTTGATCCGGGACGCCGCCTCGTCAACGAGGTCGATTGCCTTGTCCGGGAGGAAGCGGTCCGTGATGTAGCGGTCGGACAGGGTCGCCGCGGCCACGCAGGCGGAGTCGGAAATCCGCACGCCGTGGTGCACCTCGTACTTCTCCTTCAGGCCGCGGAGGATTGCAATGGTGTCCTCGACGGACGGCTCCGTGGTCAGGACCGGCTGGAAGCGCCGCTCCAGCGCTTTGTCCTTCTCGATGTATTTCTGGTACTCGTTAAGCGTCGTGGCGCCGATGCAGCGGAGGTCGCCGCGAGCGAGCGCCGGCTTGAGCATGTTGGAGGCGTCCACTGCGCCCTCGGCCGCTCCCGCGCCCACCAGGGTGTGGAGCTCGTCTATGAAGAGTATCACGTCGCCCGCGGACTCCTCGACCTCGTTTATCACGGCCTTGAGACGCTCCTCGAACTCGCCGCGGTACTTGGCGCCGGCGATGAGCGCGCCCATGTCAAGGCCGACCAGACGCTTGTTTTTCAGGTTCTCGGGCACGTCGCCCTCGACGATGCGGCGCGCAAGCCCCTCGACGATCGCCGTTTTCCCGACGCCCGGCTCGCCGATCAGCACGGGGTTGTTCTTGGTCCGCCGTGTCAGTACCTGCATGACCCGGCGGATCTCCTCGTCCCTGCCTATCACGGGATCGAGGCGGTTCTGCCGGGCAAGCCTGGTCAGGTCCCTGCTGAACCGGTCCAGGGCGTTGTACTTGTCCTCCGCGTTCTCGTCGCCGGCTCGCTTGCTTCCCCGGATGTCTTTCAACACTTTCAGTATGTTGTCGCGGATGAAGCCGTGCGCGTTCATGATCTTCCGCGCCGTGCCCTTCCCCTTGGAAGCGAGCGCGAGGATCATGTGCTCCGTGCTCATGTAATCGTCCTTGAGCGCGACCGCCTCATTCCAGGCCTCGTTCAGTATGTCGCGCATGGCGGACGAGAGGGCCCCGCCGCCGGGACCGGCGCCCGTCTGCCGCGGCAGTGACTTGACGGCCTCGTCCACCTCGCTCCTGGTGTCCTGCACCGACGCGCCGATCTTCTGGGCGATCGAGCCGAATATGCCGCCCTCCTGGTCTATGAGCGCCAGGAGCAGGTGCTCGGGCTGTATCTCGTAATGGTTCATGTCCGTGGCGATGTTCTGTGCGGTATTGACCGCGTCCTGCGCCTTCAGTGTCAGTTTGTCCATTCTCATGGTCAATGTCCTCGAACAGCTTTTTTCGGGCCATGGTGAGTGTGCCGTCTTAAAAGTCCGGTATACTATTATGTCATCGCGAGCGCAGCGTGCCTCGACTTCGCTCGGCAACCGGGTGATCCCTGAGCGTTGACAACGGGCGCTTCGTCGCGGAGTTTACCCCGACACGTCGAGGGGCTCCTCGCAATGACATTATGAGACAGCTCCATGATATAACACCATGGACCCGGTCATTAAAAAAAATGCAAGGATTAAACAACAGGAAAGTTAAACAAACAGGTACATTAATAGTATGAAAATTTCAGCCGATCGTCAAGAGAGGAAATAAAAAAAGCGGCGTTTCATCCCGCCGCTTTCTCTTTTCAGTAATATCCCCTTTTACAGGCCCTTGATCCGCTCACTTACGGTTTTGGCCAGCTCCTGGATATAATGAAAATTGCCGGAGTCGTCCACGAAGAATATCACCGCAAGGTTATCTTTCGTGACCAGGAGCGACCGGTCGCTGTTGTAGCCGGCGAATTCAGTGATCTTCCGCATCTCTTCCTGCGCTGCCTTCATATTCGTGAAGAGGATGACATAGCAGACTATATCGTCGCCTAGAGGCGTGTTCTTGTCCGCAATGATCGAGACATGGATGCTCTCAATCTTATTGTAGTCCCCGCCCGGGTAAATTTTGTCCGCGAGCCGCTTGATCGCCGCCCTGTCCATGCTCCAGGGATTATTTTTCAGGGTCTTCTTATAGGGGGCGGGCACGGTGCCATACATGAAACCCTCAGGTATGTCCTTGTCCGTGAGCCGTATGCTGTCAATGGCCGCCGGCTTGAGCTGGGAGTTACCGCTCGAAGCGGTGATGATAACAAGAGTAAGAAGGGCACTGAGGCAGATTATCGCTTTTTTCATGATAAGTCTCCCGGGGATGAATAATTCCGAATGGCGCACGTGAATGCGACTGGTTCAATTATAATATCGGAATTTCCGGTGAGAGTCAAAAGATATTTTCAGGGAAAGTGGGCTTATATTTCAAATCCCCGGTCCTCTGTTTTTAATGAATAGCGCAATTGGATATGCCATGATTGTCCCCATGCTTCAACAGGTTCAGAAAAAGCAAGGTCCTTTGTGTCCCTCTGAATAATACCAAACTGGAGCCGACCCCTGTTATTCAATTGTTGCCATGATTTCCGCTGAACTTCCCGTCAAATTTTTTTTGCCATTATTCAATCGTTATCATATATTACAGTAACGGGAGGAATTATGGAAATAATCGCGTCTGTTGCTGTCGGACTGGTAGCACTGCTGCATCTCTACTTCATGATACTGGAGATGTTTTTCTGGGACAGGCCACCGGGTATACGCGCCTTCGGATTGAAGCCGGATTTCGCGAAAGCTTCGAAGGCCCTTGCGGCCAACCAGGGCCTGTATAACGGGTTCCTGGTCGCGGGCCTCGTCTGGGGCCTGGTTTACGGGGCTGCGGGGTTCCAGATAAAGCTGTTCTTTCTCGGCTGCGTGATTGTCGCCGGAGTGTTCGGCGCTGTCACTGCCAGCCGCAAGATCCTGTTCTTCCAGGCCCTTCCCGGTGCCGTGGCGCTGGCACTGGTGCTGATTGCCGGTCTATTATAAAGAATGCGCCCCCGCAGGAAGGCGAATCAATACCGGTCCTGTATAATGCCGTCCTGCTGTTACTGATAATCCCGGCACGGCACGGCCCCCGCAAGGGGCCCATGTTCCGGTCAGGTATGCCGGTCCACGCATGCGCTCATTGCCGCGTGGTGGTCCTGCGCTTTTTGCGTTGAATAAATCCATGTGAAAGGCTTGACACTCAACACCCCGCGTATCAGATAAAGCAAATTCCCGGGGAGGCGATGCCATGGCGACACAGGACATATATATTGAATTACGGGAGCGCATCAACCAGTATTCCATCGGCATGAACGCCACTGAGGCCGGGAAGGAGCTTGCCCTTCTAAAACGGCTTTTCACCGAGGAGGAGGCGCGCTATTATCTCGCCCTGACCCGCGCACTT
>JAKJGD010000181.1 GCA_022704585.1 Spirochaetota bacterium
GCATCAGCAGGTCCCAGACAAGGCTCGCACTGGTGGTAGACGGCGTGAATGCCGGTGACGACCCGCACCTGGCCACGTTCTGGTGCAACATGGGCGAACCATCCATCGGGATATTCACCCCCTATTTCCCGCACGGCGGCGACGTCCCCTACGCCGCATACGTGGACGACCTCACGATCGCGGGCGCGTTTTACGATACCAACGACACCTGCCTGATGAACCGGGCCATCAATCGCCGTGAGATTTACGACAACCTCATGTACGAATCGAATGACGGCAACGCGGTCACCGGCATCGATGACGGCACGATCAACAAGCTCGAGCTGGCGAAGGTCCAGGCATGGACGCTCCCGCTCGAGGACATCATCATGGACAGCACCGAGGAGTATCTTGACCAGCTGCGGGGAAATTCATCGCTCGCCACGCCGGAAAACCTGTACGACCTGTCCGCCTACTGCATGGCATACGGGTATATAAATTATAACGAGACCTCTCCCGGCCTCTTCTACGGGTGGGACCTGGATAAGCCTCTGGGCCTGTTCTGGTAGGACGATGCGGCGATACGCTCATTAAAACGCTGGAGGGGATTTATGAAAACAAGACACATGCTGATAGCGATCATATATATTGCCTGCATACTGGTTGCGGGGTGCGATAAAAAAGAACGCATGTCCCCGGGAACAATACTCGAACAATACCTGACCGGCGGCGGCGACTTCCCGGACGGCGGTGGCACCACGGGCGGTGATACGACCGGCGGCGGCACAACGGGCGGAGGAACGACCGGTGGCGGCTCCACCGGTGGCGGCTCCACGGATGGCGGCACAACCGGCGACGGCGAGAGCACTGATGACATTGTGAAGCTTGTGTTTATGGGCGATGTGATGATGGCCCGTAAAGTGGAAACGTCGGTTAAGAACTATGGAAGCGGGGATTATTCTTTTATTTTCAACAATATTGCCGGGTATACGAAGAGCGCGGACCTTGCCTTTGCCAACCTCGAGGGCGTGATCTCGGATACGGGGGCTGCCGATCCGGTCAAGGTGCTGCAGGGGACCGCTTTTCGCGCAAAGCCGGCCGCGGTCAACGGCCTTCTCTCTGCCGGGATCGACGTGGTGTCCATGGCCAATAACCACACCCTTGACTACTCGAGGAGCGCCATGTCAGACTGCTTCGTCAGGCTGAAGGCGGCCGGCATATCCTATGTCGGGGCCGGCGAGACCTTCGACGAGGCCTACAGCGCGAAGATCTTCACAGTTAAAAATACCCGCATCGCGTACCTGGCCTATACCCTGGCAGGTGACGAGATGGGATCGCGGGCCCAGAAATATGACGCCGCGACCGGCCTCACGGCCCGGTCCGGCGTTGCCTGGTACTATTCGAAGTACATTTACTCCGGCATCAGGGCCGCCAGGAGCCAGGCCGATATCGTCATCGTGTCGATCCACTTCGGCACGGAGTACGAGAAAGCGCCCTCGCACCTGCAAGACCGGTTCGCGCACCTGGCCATGGACCGCCAGGCGGACATCGTCATAGGGCACCATCCGCATGTTGCCCAGCCGGTCATGGTGTACCAGAAAGGGTATCTTGCCTATTCGCTGGGGAACTGCGTGTTCGACCAGAGCGATGCCGAGACGAAGAAGGGGCTCATTTTCGAAGTAACGGTCACGAACAGGAAGATCAGCGGCGCCCGGGCGAGGAACATCCTGATCAACCAGCAGTACCAGCCGGAGCTGGTGAACTAGCGACAAGTCCGCAAACGCGATAGCTCCGCAAGCGCGATAGGTCCGCAAGCGCTTGCGGACCTATCGCGGGACAGCCGGCTTCATCTCCTCAGCGAGGCGTTTCATTAACAGATCGATGCGGCCTCTGCCGGCCAGCGCGTTCGGCATGCTGAGGATTATTTCGAGGTGCTTCTTCAGGCCCGCCGTTCCGATGAAAAACGGTACCACGTCAATGCTGGGCGGGACCCCCAGCAGGGAGTGTGAATTGAACCCGCTGCCGCTGAAATATTCGGCCGGAATCCTGCCCATGTTGGATATAATGCCGGAATTGCGGTACAGGCCCGTTTCCGGCTTCCGGGCGATTTCTCCGATCAGCGATTTCCGGATCATGCCGAGCGGGATGAACCGCACCAGCGCGTCCCCCCGGTAGAGCTCGCCGTCACGGCGCTCGTCCATCTGCCGCTTCATCGTGCGCGCGAGCGTCGCGGGCGTGTCGTCCTTCGTGATATCGAGGTAGACCAGGTTGGTGATGTTGCCGGTATTGCGCAGGCCGGGCACCCGCTGCCGCAGGTCGACCGGCACCGCGATCCGAACCGGGCCGTCGCGGTGGCTCCAGGCCTCGCGCGCCATGACCATCGCGATCTGCGTCAGGGCGTCCGGGTAGCTTCCCGGGAGCTGGATGCGCCGCCAGGTGAAGCCGGGAGCGCCGGCGTCCGGCATGCCGGTCGGCGCGATGAAGGTGTGGGGAGGGGGGACCCTTCCCTTTTTCTGGAAGCTGCGCGCGGCCTGGTGCTCGGTCATGGCCGAATCGTTGCCCGCCGGCCGTTCGCCCCGTAAAACCCTGAAAACCTCGTCCGCCCATATGAAGGTGCCGCGGCCGTCCATGACCGCATGGTGCGTGCGGAACGCGACGCGCAGGGGATCGCCGTGTATAAGCAGGACCTCGCAGGTGGGGCCCGCGGGAGGGAGCGGGTCGGCTAGGAAGGGGGCTCCCTCCGGGTCCATGCCGGACCAGCGGGAACCGTCTACCTCGCGCACCGGCGGTGTTTTGCCCGAATCGGTCCAGCGCGCGAAGCACAGGGATCCTTTCAGCACCAGGCGGCTGCCCGGGTTTGCCGCTGACGCGACCTCGACCGCCTTCCTCCAGTGTTCGGGCTTGAATTCACCCGTGCCTTCGAAAATGATCTGGTTTGCAAAAGGCGGGCTCAATTCAGCATTGACAAGGTATACCCGCTCGGTTGGCGTCAACTGCCGGGAAAATCGTCGTGCCATTGCTGCAACTCTCCCTTTTTTTTCATCGAGATAAACACACTGAAAAGAGGGAGTCAATATGTTTTCATTTTTTTGTACAATCCCGGGAAATGTACATCCCGCCGGGGATATTCGATAGTTATCATGTCATTGCGAGCGAAGCAATGACAGTAGAAGGGTAATAAATCCCTAATCATGGGATATCATGCAATTTTACTTGACAAACAGTAGATATATTAATGTATGTACCAGAGTTTCCCGGGAAACGGTATGACCTTCGAAAAAAGCAATATCGGGTACCTGCTCACCTTCATGCTGGTGGGCGCGATTTTGGGGTCGGCCCTGGGAGCGCTGGTGGCGGGATTTGTTCCGTCCCTCGGGGTCATTCAGAAAAGCCTGACCGGCCCCATCGGTCTCAATCTCGAGATCATCAGCTTCAGTATCAGGATAAACCTCTCGTCGATCATCGGCCTCGTTCTGGGCGTGCTGATCTTCAGGAAGGTTTAGGCCGCACCCGCGGCTATCAAACAGGGGTTGCGCATCAGGGCCCCGGTGAATAAATCGGCTGCAGCCGGTTGCCTCTTTCCACGTGATAGGGCAATTCCTTGACAGGTTGCACAGGTTACGCGCCGTGAGAGCGGCCGTTGCTTATATATTTCCCGACGGCATGCGCTTTTTCGCGCAGGCCGCCCGGAGAAAGAAATCAATCCTCCGCCGCAGTGCGGGGAGTGAAATAATTTTATGCACAAGAGGGGGTACTCGCATTGTCAGTAGTATCGATGAAAGCGTTGTTGGAATCCGGTGTCCATTTTGGCCACCAGACGAGGCGGTGGAACCCGAAGATGGCGCAGTTTATCTTTACCGCCAGGAACGGGATCCACATTATTGATTTGCAGAAGACCATGCAGCGTATCAAGATCGCCTACGCTGCGATGAAAGATGTCGCCGAGAAGAACGGCAAAGTCCTCTTCGTGGGAACGAAGAAGCAGGCGCAGGCCGCGATCGTGGAATATGCAAAAAAATGCAACATGTTCTACGTGTCCGAGCGGTGGCTGGGCGGGCTCCTCACGAACTTCAAGACCGTGAGCAACTCCATCCGCCGTCTTAAGGACCTCGAATACATGAAGGAAAAAGACCAGTGGGATGCGGAGACCAAGAAGGAGCGTCTTGACCTCCAGCGCGAACTGGACAAGAAGGACAAGGTCCTCGCCGGCATCAAGGACATGGCGAAGATGCCCGATGCCCTGTTCATAATCGATCCCAAACGGGAATCGATAGCGGTGCAGGAGGCCCGGAAGATGGGGATCCCCATCTTCGCCGTGGTCGATACCAACTGCAATCCCGAGGAGATCGATTACCCGATACCGGGTAACGACGACGCCATTCGTGCGATCGCGCTCTTCCTCGATGTGATGGCCCGGGCGGTCCTCGAAGGGCAGTCCGGCGGGCTGACCGAAGAGGGGCTTGCCGAAGAGGCTGAAGCGGCAGAGGGCGAAGAAGCCGGGGAAACGGCGGAGGCCGCGCCGGCGGCGGAGGGCGCAACCTACGAGTACGACGAAGACGACGGGATATACGAGCCGTAAAAAGACGCGTTGACAGGAGCGGGGCGCCGGCACCCGGCCGCCGCGATATATGATACGAAATACGAGCAAGGAGACTGAACGTGGCTGAAATAACAAGCGAAATGATAAAAGAGCTGAGGGAAAAGACCCAGGCTGGAATGCTTGACTGCAAGAAGGCCCTGGTGGAGACGGGCGGCGACATGGACAAGGCCGTCGAGTTTCTCAGGAAAAAGGGGCTTGCCTCCGCTGACAAGAAGATGGGCCGCGAAGTGACGCAGGGGATCATAGCGAGCTATATCCACAACAACAAGAAGATCGGCGTCCTAGTGGAGCTGTTGACCGTTACCGACTTCGTCGCTCGCAACGATGCGTTCGAGGAGCTGGGCAAGGAGCTCTGCATGCAGGTCGCAGCGGCGAGCCCGATGTACGTCAAGATAGAAGACGTCCCCGCCGACGTGATCGAAAAGGAGCGTGAGATCTACCGGGAGCAGATGAAGGACTCCGGGAAGCCGGCCAACGTGATCGAGAAGATCATCGACGGCAAGCTCAACAAGTTCTATTCGGACGTGTGCCTCCTCGAGCAGGAATTCATCAAGGACCCGGCCGTGAAGATCAAGGATTTGATTAAGCAGAAGATCGCCGTTTTCGGCGAGAATATCGAAGTGGGGAAGTTCATCCGCTACCAGATAGGGATGTAGCATGGAACCCTCCGACCCTAAATCCGAGCCGCGGTACCGCCGCATACTGCTGAAGCTCTCCGGCGAGGCACTCGCCGGAGACGCAAAAAGCGGCATTGATTCCGGGATACTTTCCGGG
>JAKJGD010000182.1 GCA_022704585.1 Spirochaetota bacterium
CTTCCAGCTTGTGGTAATATTCCCTGATCGCCTGTTCGGATTTCAGGACCGGGGGCGCAGCCTGTGGAGCCGTTTTTTCTTCTTTGACCTCTTCTGCCTTTTTCCCTTCCGGCTGCCCCAGTGACGTCTTGATCTCGGTCTCCTGCGTCTTCAGAGCCCTGAGCTCGCCCGCCGTCATTTTTTTCGTGTCTTCAGCGACACGGTCGCCGGCCATGACTACTGTGTGGCCTTCAGTTACCGAGCGCGTCTCGCCCGGCGCGTTCTTCGCCGCCACTTCCACCGTCCCGTCGACCACCGACACGCCGGTCCGGGACGACTTCTTTCCATTCCCTGCGCCGCTGACCTCGACCTTGAAGGACGTCCCGCGCACCGACGCGACGGCGGTCGGGGAATTTACCGTTACGGTCCTGCTTTTGGCCAGCTTCTCGATCGCGAAGAAGGCGCTTCCGCTGTCCAGGTCAAACCGCGCGTCCGTTGCCGCTCCGCTCTCGTTGACCCGGGCCTCGGTGATGAGAAATTCCGTGTTCTCGTAAATCTTGATCCCGGAGCGCTCCGGCATATGAAGGATCGCCATCGATGCGCTCCCGGTTATGATCCTGTCCCCGGGCCGGAGCAGCGCGCCTATACGGGCGTTGTTTTCCGGTGTGTTTATGCCGACCTGCCCGATAACAGCATTGACCCTGAAGGCGGCCGGTTCCGTGCGATCTTTTTTGCAGCCGGCGAAGGCTGCCAGGACGCAGATGACGGACAGGGTTGGCACGAGTATTATGCGCATAGGACCTCGTTACGTGGTCAGGTATAGTTACAAAAGAGTATATAATGATAAAACCATGCTCCGTCAAGGAGATTTTGCTCCGGCCGGGCAGGGGACCGGGGTGCGGTCGGATTTTTATCTGCCTGGAAAAAAAACCTTGCATTATGTCTCATCGGATGATAGATATGCTGATGGGTTCATGCTTCAGTACATCCGCGAATGAAATTTTGAGGATTTCACGCGGGAAATAAGACGATAATAAATAATAGAGGGAAGCGGTCGATCGCCTGCAGTAAAAAAGGGCTGATCGCGGAAAACACAATCCGGAGTTTGCGGTGAATCAGCGTTATCCCATTAAGCACGCGGGGTGCCTTTTCATACTGACGGTCATCCTCTGTTCCTACCCGTTCGTGGCCTATTCCGAGATAAAGGACATGGTCAGGTTCGAGGTCGCCAAGAAATATTACCGCCAGGGGACCCGGTATTTCAATAACATGCAGTACATGGCCGCTGCCGAGTTTTTCCGGAAAGCGATCAGGGAATATCCCGATTACTATACCGCCCGCGACCACCTGGCCCGCTCATACAAGCTTGCCGGTTTCACCGAGGCCGCGGTGAAGGAATGGGAAAGCCTGCTCGAGATATATCCGGAGAATGTTGCCGTTGCCGCTAAAATAGAAAACGCCCGGTTCCAGGACACTGTCCTTGACCGGTCCGGTGATGAGCAGGAATACGTTGTTTCCGACACGTACCGCTCGTCCGCCAACCCGCGCTTCCATTTCAACGGGCCGGCCGATATCGCGGTGGACAACGAGAAGAGCCTGTACATCACGTCTTTTTCGAACGGCTCACTGGTCAAGCTCGACTCGAACGGACGGGGCGTGTTCTCGATCAAGACTTCCCTCAACGGCAGGCTTTATGGCATCGACTGCCGCGGCAACACTCTCGCGGTCACCGATTTCAGGGGCGACAGGGTATTTCTTCTCGACACGAAGGGAACCGTTCGCTCGCGGTTCGGCGAGTCCGGAAGCGGGGAGGGCGCGTTTCACGGTCCCGAGGGCGTCTGCTTTGACGCCGGAGGCCGGATATACGTCGTGGATTCGGGAAACAACCGGGTCCAGAAGTTCGATGAAAAAGGCACGTTCATACTCCAATTCGGCAGGAAGGGGGAGTACGAGGGCGAGCTCTCCAAGCCGACCGACGTCGCGGTCCATGGCGACCGTGTGTACGTGACCGATACCGGCAACAAGCGTATTGCCGTGTACGACGATTCGGGGAACTTCATCGAGAATGTTTCAATAGACGATATGGACTCGCCGCGCGGCATCGCGCGGTTCAAGGGCGGACTTCTCGTGTCGGACGAGAGGAACGGCCTGCTGCAATACGATCCCGCAAGCGGCTCGAAGACCTGGATGGCGGCCGCGTCGGGCGCGGTCTCGCGTCTCGTCGCCGCGGCGGCGGACCGCGACGGGTACCTCTACTGCCTCGATTACAACAAACAGTCCGTGGTGCTCCTTTCGCCGCTGGGCAAGCGATATTCTAACGTGAGTCTGGAGATAACCTCGGTCGACATCGCGAGCTTCCCGGTGGTCGCCTTCTATGTCAATGCCCGGAACAGGGACGGCAGCCCGCTGTACGGCCTTGACTCCGACAACTTCCGGGTCACCGAGGACAGCGCGCCCATAAAGGGCCTGTACACCGGATACTTGAAGAAGCTCATGCCCTCGGTGTCAATCGCGTTCTGCGTAGACCGGTCGAGCCAGGCGGAGCAGTTCAGCGGCGACCTGCCCTGGGTGGCGGAATTTATATTACAGAAGATGCACAAGAACGATTCGCTGGAGGTCGTCAACTTCAACGAGGAGACCTGGGTCGGGAACAAATTCGACTGGAGCCGGCGGCGGGCCCTCAAGGCGCTGAAGGAGCGCGAGTACGGCTCCGGCAGGAACATCGGCAAGGCGCTCTACACCGCCATCAGCGATCTCGTTCCGCGCCTGAACCGGCGGGGCGTCGTGTTCGTCACCGAGGGCGGCGTGGACGAGGGATCGTTCGCCGGGTACACGCCGGAGACCGTCATCCAGTATGCGAAATCGCACTACATCCCCGTGTACATCGTTTCGTTCCGCGAACCGGACGAGACCCTGAAGAGCATTGCAGCCGAGACGGGCGGCGCGGTCTACCGGCCCGGAAACGCTGACGGCCTCCGCTCCATCTACTCGAAGATCAAGGGGTCGGAGGAGTACCGGTACGTGCTGGTCTACCGGACCTTCAAGCCCGGCTCGTTTAAAGGATGGTGGTCAGACGTGAAGATAGAGATTAACCACAAGGACCAGAAAGGCGTCGAGTGGGGTGGATATTTTGTCCCGTAGGAGCGAGCGATGAGCATGCGGTACGTGCAGGATGGGATGATACATGCCCTCAGGAAAAAGGGCATATCGTCCGGCGCGGTTCTTGATGCGATGGCGGCAGTGCCGCGCCACCTCTTCGTGTCCGAGGCGCTGCGCTTCCACGCGTATGACGACAGGTCCCTGCCGATCGGGCACGGCCAGACCATCTCGAAGCCGTCGGTGATCGCGGCCATGGTTCAGTCGCTCGGCCTGACCGGGGATGAGCGCGTGCTGGAAATCGGCACCGGGTCCGGGTACCAGTCCGCGGTCCTGTCGCGACTGGCCGCTTCCGTCGTCACGATGGAGCGTATCGGCGAGCTTTTCACCCGCGCACGGGGCCTTCTTTTCGGCCTCGGATACCGCAACATCCAGTTCGTCCACTCCGGCGACTTCAACGATGCTCCGGGCTTATTCGACGCGGTGATCGTGGCCGCCGGCGCGGACATCCTCCCGGTTTCCCTGTTCGGTAAAATCGTCCCCGGCGGAAGGCTCATCATCCCGGTCGGCAGCTCTGCCGGCCATCGAATCAAAAAGTATGTCATGAAACGGGACGGCTCGGTGATCGAGGAGGACCTCGGCGCCGCAACCTTCGTGCCCTACGTCATCGGCGCAACGGCGTAACCGGACGCGCCCGCTTCGGGCTCCCTTAATAAACTGTGTGGGTTGTTCGCGTACGGCCTGTGGTCCCGGAGGACGGTCACGCGTTGATGCGGGCTGAAAGCCAGCCGATGGACTTTTTGAACTGCTCGTTGCCGCCGGCCGTGTTTCCCTCCTCGGGGAAGACCTCTATGGTCTTTTCGCTCAGGATGTGATTGAAGAGGCTGAAAACGCATTCAGGCGGGGCTATCGAGTCCTTGAACCCGACCGTCGCGAGCACCGGGCACTCAATCCTGTCGGAGAAATTCAGCGCGTCAAAATAGGTCAGGTTGTCCTTGACCTGCTTCTTCCTGCTTTTCAGGGCGGCCACGAACTCGTTGATCTCGATGGCCGCGTCGCTCACCGAGAGGTTCTGGCTCAGCGGAAGGTGACAGAAGGAGGGTGTGTCCATGACCATCGCGGTGACCCGGTCGCTGAAGGCCGCGCAGAACGCGGCAGCGGCTGCGCCCAGGCCCTTGCCGTACATGCCGATGGCGCTGCAGTTTATTTCGGGCACGAGCCTGAGCATGTCTATAGAGCGAAGCACGTCCAGGTAAACCGCTTTCACGTAATAGGTGTCGCGGTCGAGTATGTTCTCGATCATGTAACCGGGGGTGGTGCGCTCCTCTTCGGTTTCAACCGGCTTTATGAAGTCGTTGTGGCCGCGGAGCGTGATGAAGAAATATGCGACCGATTCATCAAGCGCCTGCTGCGGATATTTTACGACGCTGTTGTAGTCATGGATATGCAGTATCACTTTCGGCTTCTGTTTGCCCCGGGCCACCAGCAGCTCGCCGGTAATGGTCGACTTCGTGAAGCCCTTGTATGAAACCTCGTAGTGGGTGAACCGGTGCGTTGACTTCCGGCTGTTTTTCACCAGCTCGGTGTCGAGCGGCACTTTTCTGGTTTCCGCAATGGCCTTTTCCCAGAACTGGTCGAAGTCCGGCTTGCGGTCCAGGGGCGGGAGGTTCAGGAAGTATTTGTCGAAATTACTCAGTGGCATCGCGGTCAGCCGTTCGTCAGCCTGTACAGTAAATAGTAATTATTGCTCAGCAGCAGGTAGAGCAGTAAAAGCAGCACCGATGATATCAGGATAAAGAAAAAGAATATCGCTAAGTAGTAAAAGGGTTTTTTTACAAGGTAGCGGGCTATCTCCGAAGCCGGGATGCCCTCCTTCCTGAGACGGAATACCCTGAGCCCGACGAGGAAGAGGAGCAGCGCGATAATGGTAAATAACGACAGGTCCCTGACGATGAAGTTGAACGCGCTTGTATGGTTGACGGCAAAAACGGTAACCGGGTAGATGAGCAGGTTCATGATAACCAGCGATATGACCGCGACCGCGAGGGTAAAAGCGGCAAGGGTCGATATGTCCCTGAACCGGTCCCGGAGCCTTCTTTTTTCGTAGAGTAGTTCGTTGTTCATAGCTGGTTCCTGTCGTTGTACGCCGGCTGCCGGCCCGCTTCATCGTGCGGCGGGGCCGCGTTACTTCGCTTTTTCCTCGGTGACCTCGACGCCCATCTCTTTCAAAGCGCTTTTGGCGGCCGCCTGCACCTTCGGATTCTG
>JAKJGD010000183.1 GCA_022704585.1 Spirochaetota bacterium
ATTTCATTTTGTATTTTAAAATGTCAATAGTTCTTTTCTCCTTGAAGTCTTTTATAAGGCTGATCGCCCTGAGGCGCACCTGGGCGCTGTTGTTCCTGAGGGAATTGATGAGCTTCGGAACGGCGTCCTTGTCGCCCAGCTTCGCAAGGGCCGCCACCGAGTAGAGGTGCAGGTCGTAATACTGCTTTCGCTTCTTGGGGTCGAGTCCCTCGATCGTACCGATGATCTCCTTGATGTCAGCGGTCACCTCCTGCATCCCGAGCTTTGCCAGTGAGTTCACGGCATAGGCGCGGATCATCTCGTTCTCGTCCTCGTCCTTGTAAATTTTCAGCAGCACGTCCCGGGCGTCCCGCGCCTGTGTCTTGCCCACGAACAGGATCATCGATTCCTTGACCGAGTTGTTCGTGGTGTTCTTCTCGAGCGATTCCTTGATGAACGGCACGATCTCGACCGCCTTGAACTCGGCCAGTGTCTGGAGCAGCGCGTCGGTATAGGTCGAGGTGTTTTCCAGGTTCTGCGCTTTCAGCTTCTCGATGAGCTTCTCTTTCGCGCTCAGTCCGTTCAGCGCCTTCAGGCCGTAGACGGCCGCAATCCGCACGTCCTCGGACCGGTGGCCGAGCTTGTCGGTCAGGAGGGGCACGGCGCTTCCCTCTTTCAGCTCGCCAAGGACGGTGATCGCCTTTACCAGGAGCTCGGGATCCTCCTCGTCTTTCATGAGATCCAGGAGCTTGTTCACCAGCCTGCCCCTGATCGACGGGTCCCTGACCTGGTTGATTTTGTCGATCGCCTTTGCCCGTTCTTCCTGGGTCCCGTAATCGAGCGTCTCGTCGATGAACGCGGCCTTTTTTTCGTCCGTGACCGGCTCCGGCTTCGGCTTTTCCTTCTTCACCGCAGCGTCGGTTTTTCCCGCCGGCGCTTTTTTGTCTAATGTGCCGCCATCGGCCTTCTGTGCGAATTTTTCGGTTACGGCCGGGGCCGTTTTTCCGGGTGCCGCCGTCTCCGCCGCGCGGAGCGGGTAAAGGCCGAGCCCCGCTGCAAGGACCGTGATAATGCACAGAGCCCTTGACGTGAGTGCATAGTAGACGCGGGCTTTTTTCCGACTTTTTGCGAAGCTTCTTCTTTTCATCGCGTTACTCCGGGTATGGTGGTTTGTATTAATATCGGCCGCGGGGCGTCCGTTTATTATCATGACACGGGCCCGCCGGCGAAAAAGCGGTTAAAGAAGCCATTTAGAATTGACAGGTACGGCGAGCCTGGTGCAAAACTTGATGCATGTCGGTCATACATAAATTGCAGGCCATAATTTCATTCCTGGCATGCTCCCGGAACGGGGCACTGCCACCCCCGGCCGGCCCAGTGCCGGTCCTGTTCAGGCCGGATGATCGGGACGAGGCGTCGGCCGCACGGAACCTGGCCGCCGCTTTCATCATGACCCTGGCCGGACCGGCCGTTCCCGGACAGGGTCCGGCGGCCCGCTACCTCGCAGAGAAGGAATCGCCCGCCGGCACGTTTCTCAGGGAAGGTGTGGGGCTCATTCAGAGGGAGGTGCAGGAGCGGTATAACGGTGATGAGGAATTCCGCTCGTGCTTCAATGCGTTGTTCGTGTATGCCTCCTCGCCGGGGGCCGATCCGGGATCGCCGGAAGCGGCACGGCTTATCGCCGCAGTTTTTTTCCCCGAGGGCGAGTCCGGGGCCGCCGTGCCTGACGCCGTAGCGGGCCTGCGTGAAAAGAGATCCGTGCGGATAACCGCGCCCAATCCCCGTCCGCTGGAATTGCCCGGCAGCGAGGTGCTCTTCACCTCGAACATACTCCTTACCGTGCCGCCGAAGGAAAGGATCGCCGCAATGGACTGCTCCGCGGACATGAAGCGCGCGCTTTGTGCCGCCGCAGGCGAAGAGCAGGCGTACTGGTATGATCATCCCATGCCGGTGGGCGCGGTCCCCGGTGAGAACGAGGCCCTGCACGGGCTGAAGGGCCTGTCCGATGCCCTCGCGTTCGAGGAGCGGGCGGGGAACAAGGAGCCCGGGCGTAACATAGACCTTGTCTGCTCCCTGTCGGTCACGCACCGCGGCCTGGGTGACGCAGGCCGGGAATGGCTCGGGGCGGAGCTTGCCGGCGCCGGCGCTCTCCGCGGCATCAACCTGCACCTGTTCACGGAAAGCGATTGCCGGCGCCTGCTGGACGATGTCATACTGCCGGCCGCGCGACGCTACTGCCCCGGCCGCGATACGGCCGCCCTGCCGCGCGTCTTCGGCGTGGACGGGGAATACGGCAGGCACTTCAGCTTCCTCAAGGCGATCGCGCGCTTCTGGCAGGTCTTCGTTTCGCCCGGTGTCCGCGCTACCTTCAAGATCGACCTGGACCAGGTCTTCCCTCAAAATGAGCTTCTTCGCGAAACCGGCGCCACTGCCTTCGGGCACCTCCTGACGCCGCTCTGGGGCGCGCGTGGCACGGATTACCTGGGGAGGGACGTATATTTCGGCATGATAGCCGGCGCCCTGGTGAACAGGGCGGACATCGGATCGTCACTCTTCTCCCCGGACGTGACGCTTCCCGGGGACCCTCCTGCCGGTGACGAGGTCCTGTTCAGGAGCCAGGTGCCCCAGGCCCTGTCCACGCTGGCCGAGATGGGCCGCGTGTCCGGCCCGGGCGCGATGCAGCGGGTGCATGTCACCGGAGGCACGACCGGGATACTGGTCGAGGCGCTGAAGACGTACCGCCCCTTCACGCTTTCCTTCACCGGGAGGGCGGAAGACCAGGCATACCTGCTTTCTGTCCTGTTCAGGCCGGGCGAACGGGGACTCCTCCGGTACGCGCACGCCCCGGGCCTGCTCATGCGCCATGACGCGGACCTTTTCGTCGGCGCGGCAGGCGCGGCCCGGACCGGCAAGGTACTCGGCGATTATGTCAGGACGCTGTTCTTTACCGGGTATGCCGGCGCGCTCCCCTGGCCGGCGCCGGACATCAAGCGGGAGATCGATCCCTTCACGGGCTGCTTCGTTACCCGCCTGCCGATAACTATCGTGCTCCTCCGGTTTGCGCTGAAAACGCTCCGGCTGTTCGCCGCAGGGGAAGCGGAGGAGGGCAGGCGCCTGTTCAACGGGGGCGCGTCGCGCCTGCCGCGTGCGATCGAATCGTATGTTCTTGACCGCGACTTCCTGCGCGATGCATACCGGGTGGAGAGCGAAGCGTGGGATCTCTACTATGATGCCCTGGACGGAGCAGAGGCCGGGCTGGCCGCCGGGGACGCCGTCGCCGTGGAGTTTGCCGAACGGGCCGTTCGTTGCATCGATTCAGCAAGGATACGGATTGAGAAATGAAACAGGCCGCCCGGAAAGGCGGCCTGTCCGTTTTGCACCCTGAGAGGGAGGGTGCGGCCCTGTCAGGCTACGCCGCTGCTTACTTCCCTTCAGTGTAAATCCGCAGGTTTTTCTTGCTGGTGCCGAACAATGTCGTGGTCAGCGTCACCGGCGACCGGTCTCCATTTATTTGCTTTTTAGTGACCGGTTCGACCGTCTGTAGCAGCACCACTTCAACGTATTTGACGATTGTTGAGCCGCTTCTAAACGTAACCACATAGCTGTCTATGGTTTTCAGGATGTTTTTCCCTTTTGCATCCTGGATTGATATGATAAATGATTTTGCAGGCGGCTTTTTACCGTATGTTATCTTTACCGCGAACCAGCTCCCGTCGGAATATGACAGGGCATCGATCGCCTTGACCTTCCGGTCTTTCTGCGGATCATTGACGAAGCCTTTCTTCAAGTTATCGGTAATCTCCCGAAAGTCTCCCTTGCTCACGGGGCCCATCTCGACCTTGTACAGCCCGAGTTTTTTATACAACTCATCCCTTTTAAATATCTCCTCCGAATAGGAGCGTGCCCCGGCGGCCTCCAGGAGCTTCGCGACCTGTGTCCTTCCGGTCACACGGGCGATGGTGAGCGCCGTATCTCCCGGATAGAAGTCAGCGGAGTATTCCCTGGTGCTCCTGGAAAATTTAGCCGTCGATGTGATATTGAGGTCGGCTTTCAGGCTTATAAGCGATTTCACGGCTTCGGGCCTGTTCGCCTCCGCGGCGAGCATCAGTGCCGTCCACCCGCTCTTGTCCCGGTCATTGACATCCAGCCCCTTGTCTGCGAAGAATTTCACCATGGCCGGATTACCGCCGGTGGCCGCAAACATGATCGCCGTCTTGCCGTCGAAACTGCGCGCTTTCATTTTCGCTCCTTTTTCAAGAAGAAGCCTGGCCGCTTCTAAATTTCCGCTCTCGGCGGCATTCATGAGGGGAGTCTGGCCCATGTATCCGGAGGCATCTTCGATCTTCGCACCCTTTTCTATAAGCAGCTTCATGATGGCAACATTGCCTTTATGGGAAGCGGCCATCAGGGGAGTATTGCCGACCTTGTCCGAGGTCTTATTCGGGTCGATGCCCTTATCCAGCACCGATTGCACGCCCTGCAGGTTGTTTTTATAGATCGATTGCATCAGGTCATCGCCTGCGTCAGCGAATAACGGTCCGGAGAAGCATGTGATAAGAGCGATTGAGCAGAGTTTGACTAACAACGGTCGTAACATGTGATCCTCCTTGTATAAATGGATTGAGCCACGATGTAAGGGTATAGGGCCAGCATGTGGCTGAGTTGCCTTCTTGTGATGATAACAGGAGTGGTGCGGGCGTCAAGAATTTTGCGATTCTTCATTCGTCCCCCATGAGCTTCTTCAGGGAATCGACCTTGCCCCTCATGCGGTTGTCCTGCCCGGCGCGGTAATCGACCTTGAGGACCATGTACACGCGCCCGCAGTCGTTTTTCATGGCGTCCATGCTCTCCTTGGCCACGCGGACAACCTCGTCCCAGTCGCCCTCGAAGCAGGTGCCCATGGGGCCCATCTCGTAGTCGAGGCCGCTTGCCTTTATTATTGTAACCGCTTCCGCCACGTAGGAGCTTACGCTTTCGCCCTTGTCCAGCGGGAAGATTGAAAGTTCTGCAATTGCGCTCATGCATGTCTCCTTGTGCGCGAGTCAGACGCGCCTGAAAATTATAGTGACCGGTGCGATGCCCCGGTTTTGCGTTTCACGGTTTCCTGGATAAGGCTCTCGAGGGCGAGCCGGTCCCCGGTGCTCAGGGACCCGACGTCCAGCCTGCCGGCGTCCTTTATAACGCGTATCGCGTTGAGTATGCCGGCGAGCTCCACGGCACCGCGGTTGATGTTCTGGATAGCTTCCTTCTCTGCGGCGGTCAGAACGTAGATGCCGGTCTCGCCCGAGGACACCGAGAAGTTGTATATGACCGCGTCAATGTCGCCCAGGGGCAGGGTGAACTGGCCGGTCCTGG
>JAKJGD010000184.1 GCA_022704585.1 Spirochaetota bacterium
CGCCCGACTCGAACTTCCGGTAAATGCGGGAGAGCAGGGCGATGCCGCGGTACGCGTGGAGCTCGTCCCTGTCGCTGAAGGCCTTCTTCAGGCTGCGGTACGTGGCCGGGTACATCAGCGTGTACGCCACCTCGGCGCCGTACAGTATGATGAGGGAGGAGGCGTATACCATCAGGAGGAAGAGCGGGATCCCGGCAAGGGCGCCGTAGACGGCCAGGGTGCTGCCCGCGAAGGTCCTGGTGTACACGGCGAAGCCCATGATGAAGAGCACCCACACCGCGCCGGTGAAGGACGCGCCGAGCGCCGCGGGCCTGAATGGCACCTTCGTGTTGGGCAGGGAGATGTAGAGCAGCAGGAAGAGGAGCCAGATAATGGCAAAGGGCGCCAGAAAGCCGATCAGCGCGCTCAAGGGCGATATGAGAGCGGATATCCGCGCGGCCACGTACGTGCCTGAAGCCAGCAGGATGACTCCCAGGGTAAGCGCGGCCCAGTAAAAGATGATCTGGAGGTGTACGAGGCGTCCCTTTTTTACTTTCCATATGACGTTCAGCGAATTTTCAAGGGACCGGAACAGCGCGGTCGCGGAAAAGATCATCACCGCCGCGCTGATGCCGCCGATCTTGCCGGCATTATCCACCAGGCCGAGTATCGTTTCTATGATCGGGGCGATGTTCATCGTAATGCTGTACTGATCAAGGAGCAGCTGGACCCTTTCGACAAGCTCCTTTTCGTTCCGGCCCACGCCGGAGTAGAGCGAGTAGACGGCAAGCCCGACTGTCAGCATAGGTACCAGCGAGAGGATGATGGTATAGGTGATGGACGAGGCCCTGGTGAAGCATTCATCCTTGATGAATTTTCGTCCTGCCACGATAAGGACCTTTGCCCCGTTCGCGATCATGCGCCACGCGCCGTTCAGTGTTTCATCGCCCCGGTATATGTCTGTGGCCAGTGTAACGGCCCTGTCTTTCCGCTCGTTGATCCTGTTCCTGATGGCTTTATTTCTTGTCATGTCGCTCCTCTCGCGGGGGGTCTATGCTTGTAACAGGGAACAGCATATGCACGCTGTAAAGCCGATGGTCAATCATTATTTGGAGGTATTCTCTCCTGCCCGGCCCCTCCCCGCAACGCGGGGGACGGGGGGCGTATTAATACATTTCCGGCCCATTTTTTATTGACAAATAATATATAGTTCTCTAAGGTGCCACACACTGCGTGCAATGCAATATTAAAAAGAAAGGATGTGATCCAGATGACGAGCCCTTTAGAAGTCGACGTGAACGGCGACATTGAGAAAGCCTTCAAGAACCTCAAGAAGAAGATGGCCTTCGAAGGTATTTTCAAAGAGCTGAAGCGCCGGCGTTACTATGAGAAGCCCAGCGAAGAGAAAAAGCGGAAGAAAGAGGAAGCTGAGCGTCGCCGGCTGAAAAAAATCAGGCGGATGAACGTTTCGCAGGGCGGCAGGACCAGGAAGCCCGGCACCGGCGGCAGCGGCGGTCCAGGACGTCCCGGCGGCGGCAATTTTCGTCGGGAAGAAAGCGCTCCCGAATCGTAAATCATGAAATCATGAAATCATGATACAGATAAAAAAATCCGGCACTGCCGGATTTTTTTATCTGTACATTTATAAACGGGCGGTATAGCGTACCATGATGGACCAGAAAGACGCGTTCAGCCCCCTCGCGGACCGGTGCCGGCCGCGCACCATTGACGAGTTCGTGGGGCAGGAGCACCTCCTCTCGGAGCACAAGATCCTCAGCACCATCATCGACAAGGGGACGGCCTTTTCACTTATACTCTGGGGCGAGCCCGGCTCGGGCAAGACGACCCTGGCGCGCATCATCGCGTCGTACTGCAACATGGAGGCGCACTTCCTGAGCGCCATCTCCGCCGGCGTCGCAGACGTGCGCAAGGTGATCGAGAAGGGGAAAGAGAACCGGGCGAACGGCAGGCAGACGCTCCTCTTTCTCGATGAGATTCACCGCTTCAACAAGGCACAGCAGGACTCGGTCCTGGGCTCGGTCGAGTCCGGGGACATTATCCTGATCGGCGCCACCACCGAAAACCCGTCGTTCAACGTGATATCGCCGCTCCTTTCGCGTACCCGCGTGCTCAAGCTCTCGCGCCTTTCTGAAGAAAATTTAATGAAGATACTCGACCAGGCGCTCCGCGGCGACGAGGTCCTGAAAGAGGGCGGCGCCCGCTTCGCGGACGACGGGGTGAAGAAGACGCTCGTGGCCGTGGCAAACGGGGACGCCCGCAGGATGCTCAATATCCTGGAAACCGCCTTCGCGCTCTCGGCGGACGGCGCCGTTACCGCGGCCCACATTGAGGAAGCTGTGCGCAACAGCATGCTCTACTACGACAAGACCGGCGATAAACACTACGACACCATCTCGGCCTTCATCAAGTCCCTGCGCGGCTCGGACCCGGACGCCGCGGTCTATTACCTGGCGCGCATGATCGAGTCGGGCGAGGACCCGGTCTTTATCGCGCGCCGCATGGTCATCTTCGCGTCCGAGGACATCGGCAACGCCGCGCCCACGGCACTCACCCTGGCGGTGTCGGCCATGACCGCGACACAGAACATCGGCCTGCCGGAAGCCCGCATCGTCCTGTCGCAGTGCGCCACCTTCCTGGCCTCTGCGCCCAAGAGCAACGCCTCGTACCTGGCCATCGACGCGGCGCTGGCCGCGGCGAAACAGTCGAATTATGAGATCCCGCTCCATATCCGGAACGCGCCCACGAAGCTGATGAAGGAGCTCGGCTACCACAAGGGGTACAAGTACCCGCATGACTTTAACCGGCATTTCGTGAAGGACCAGTACCTTCCGGACGAGCTCAAGGGCGAGGTGTTCTATAAGCCCACGGAGGAGGGGAGCGAGAAGGCGCTCAGGGACCGGCTGAAGACGTTGTGGCCGGAACGATACAAGTAGGCGCGGGTTTCAACCCGTGCCGGGGCGTTCCATATTCTGATAAGGTCGGGTTTCAACCCGACCATGATAGAAAAAATGTTCTCGCAGAGACGCAGAGGATATTAATATATGAAAAAAGTAATACTAATAATGCTAATTGTTTCATTATCATTATCATGCTTTAAAAAGAATGATTCCGAAAGGATTTCAGAATCATCAAAGCCTATGAAGAATTACCCGGAAGAAAAACATGATGATACTATAACTCGGAAGAAGCTGATAATAACTGATGATTTATTGTATAATTGTGATATATGGAAAATAGATCGTGAATTTGAAGATGGCTCTCCAATGAAAATCATGGATGAGCTGAAACGGCTGGTAATTCAAAAAAAGGATAAAAAAGCATTTGAGCAGCTGAAATATTTGTCCGGATCCATGGATGGTGATTTAGCTGAATATTACAGCAAGGTTATGAGTGATTTGTTTAATTATAACACGCGATATTTTTTGCA
The DNA here is from genome assembly GCA_022704585.1 of Spirochaetota bacterium. Next base: position 3,428 of record JAKJGD010000184.1, read on the forward strand.
AAACACATGTAAACATTACTATGCCGAATCTATTTATGGTTATGTTATTTATCATAACTTTATGGATGAAGTAGACCAGAAACAATATCCAAAAAATTATCAGGAAATACAATCGTATGGTGATATATCTAAATTATTTATAATGACATATAAGAAATATTTAAAGAATGGTTTTTAACCGCTCATTATATTCACTCCGCGTCTCCGTGCCTCTGTGGTATGAGAGATGCATTAAGGCAATATGAATGATTTAAGCCCATATCTCAAGTCCACCGCCTACATCGACAGCGATTCGCCCGCGATTATGGCTCACGCGCGCTCGATCGTAAGCCCGGACGACGGCGACGTCGAAAAAGCGGTGAAGCTTTTTTACGCCGTGCGCGACTGTGTGCGGTACAACCCGTACCGGATGTCGGTCGCGGGGGAGGACTATGTTGCGTCCCGCGTGCTTGCCGCGGGCGAGGGCTTTTGCGTGCAGAAGGCCGTTTTACTGGCCGCCCTCTCCCGCGCGTCGGGCGTTCCCTGCCGGCTCCGGTTCGCGATCGTGAAGAACCACCTTGTCACGAAGCGGCTCCGCGACCTGATGGGAACGGACCTGTTCGCGTTCCACGGGTTCAACGAGTTTCATCTCGACGGCCGGTGGGTAAAGGCCACGCCGGCCTTCAACCTGTCCCTGTGCGAAAAGTTCGGCATCCTGCCGCTGGACTTCGACGGCTCGGCCGACTCGATCCTGCACCCGTTCGACGCGTCCGGCCGCCAGCACATGGAGTACCTGCACGACTACGGGCCGTTCGAAGACCTGCCCGTTGACCTGATGATGGAAGAGTTCGGGAAATACTATCCGGCCATCATGAAAGCGCTCGAGGCGCGGCAGGCGGGACCGGCCGGCGACTTCGAGCGGGAGGCCGATGACGAGAAGAGGGGAGAAGGACGATGAGTGCCGACATAGCCGCGGTGATCGAGTTTATCATGCAGCACGCGACCAAGCAGGAATTGCAGTTCGTGGGCGAGGCCCTGCGCAGGCGCCTGGAGCGCGAGTCCTCCCTGGGCCTGGGACAGATCGACGTGAACCGGCTGGCCCGCGAAATGGCGCAGAATCTTGAGAGCAGGATGGGCCTGGGCGCCGACTCCGTGAGCGCGATGTCGCGCCGCCTCGTCGCGGACATGATACGGATGGAGCAGCCGGACATCAGTGAGGCCGATTTGCAGAAGCTCCTGGACCAGTGGGTGCCCGGCGGCGCGGCCCGGACGGGAAGGAAGCCCGCCGATGGCATACCCCGGGAGATGGTGCTGTCCATGATCACGCAGTTCGCCGCGTTCGGCAGGGGCGAGATGAGCGAGCAGGAAAAAGCGCAGTTCCCCCAGGGATGGTACGAGAAGTACTGGAATGCCTTTGCCCCCGAGGTGCAGCGGTTACTCAAGGAATATATCCACGACAGGATCGGGAAAAACGATTTCTGGCGGGGGATACGGGAATACATGGGCGGGATGAAATATTAGTTGATTTTATTTATCGCTTGTAAAGAAAGGGTATACCGCTTGATGCATAGGGCGATTTACATGCGACAGGTCCGTTGACTGACCTGATAGTAGTTCCCGGTTTTCGAAACAGAGCAAACTATATCATGATATAAATCAATCTCGAGGTCCTGAAATGCCCACCGCTAAAGAACAACTCTTCGACATCCTCTATGCCAAGTCCTTTATATACCGGGAAGACCCTCCCTTTACGCTCGTGTCGGGGAGGCAGAGCTTCTATTATTTCGACTGCAAGGCCACGACCCTGGACGCGCGGGGCGTGTCCCTCATCGGCGAGGTGATGTTCGACGCGATAGAGCCCCTGATGGACCGGCTCGGCGTCGACGGAATCGGCGGGCTCACGCTGGGGGCCGACCCCATCTCCATTT
>JAKJGD010000185.1 GCA_022704585.1 Spirochaetota bacterium
AGATGCGGCCCTCGTCCATGCCGCGCGCGAAGCGCAGGATGGAGCCCTTCATAGACTCCTCGATCTGCCTGGGATGCGGCGTGTGCGCGGTCAAGTGCCCCAAAGGATCTACGAAGCTGACGCACCGGAAGAGCCGGGTGTTCCATCCCGAAACGACCTTCGAACGGGTGATCCTGGGCTGCCTGGAGCGGGGCACGCTCCAGAACCAGATCTTCGACAACCATGAAAGCGCGGGACAGGAATTCATGAGGGGGCTCGTCGGCGGCTTTTTACGCCTGCCCCCGGTCAAGAGGGCTCTCATGAGCGACCAGCTCCGCTCGCGCTTCCTGTCCGCGATGAAAAAGGGAGTCGCCCTCCAGGGCAAGGGATGGGTGCTGGACCTGTAGACATGATTTCATGCCGGCGCCATGTCCGGCGAAAACACTATTAGCAGGAGGACCGGGATGGCTATCGACAGGAGAAAAAAATTTATTGCGGTACTCGAGATCATCACCGCGCTGGGAATCGTGCTGTACTGGGTTGCTTACTTCACCTCCGGCATCGCGCCGCAGGGCCTCCCGGAATGCTATTTCGCCTTCGAGAACTCGTTCCCGCTGGCGGACCTTATCCTCGCCAGCACCCTGCTGACGGCCGGCATCCTGGTGCTGAAAGGATACCCGGGAGGCAGGACGCTGTCGCACGTGTGCGCGGGGTCGCTGATTTTTCTCGGGTTCGTCGACTTCAGTTTCAATTTTCAGAGCGGCATTTACCTGCTCTCCACCGGGAGCATGGTGATGAACGGGTTCATTAATGCGTGGTGTATCGGCTTCGGCCTTGCGATAGTATTCTCGACCCTTGATTAATCCGGCCTGCCGGCGTCAGTGGGCCTTCATTTTTATTATCACGCTCTGTTCAGCCTCAAGCCAGTCCGCCTCCGGGCTGCCGGGTAAATTGTTTTTCATCCTCTTGAGGTAATTGTAATACGCCTGCACCTGTATCTCGTCCTGGAACCGTGCCGTTTGAAACGTGGCTTCGTCCTTAATTTTCCTGCTGTTTTTAAAAGGAGCAGCCTTGGTTTCAGACGATGTCGTTGTTTTTCTTCCGAGCATCTCAATCCCTCCTTTTTTGCGAAAATGGGAGCATCTCTTCTTGCTTACATTGCGAAAATCAATACATATAATAACCGGGCACCGTATCCCGGGAGGTACTGATATATGGATAGTCAAAAAGCCGGGGAAAATCAAATAAGACATAACAAAATCGGAAAAAAATATCATCCTCCGGCACGGTATATGATTTGACACATGACGGATTGCAGCTGAAGTGTAAAAAACAACGGGGAAATTGTCAGGAGGGCTAATGAAGATATCAGTACTGATTGAAAATTCACTGGCTGAAGGAGCGGCGGGAGTCAGGCCCGAGTATGGCCTGAGCCTTCACATCGAGCACCGCGGTAAAAGCATCCTCCTGGACACCGGCTCGAGCGGCCTGTTCGCACAGAACGCGGGAGCCATGGGCATCGACCTGAAAAAGGTCGACTTCCTGGTCCTCTCCCATGCCCACTTCGACCATGGCGGCGGCCTGGCCCGCTTCCTGGAGGTCAACGATACGGCGCCGGTGGTGCTCCTGTCCCGGGCCCGCGAGGCGAACTACCTGAAGCTGCTCTTCCTGAAAAAATATATCGGCATCGACCGGGACCTGATCGGAACGCACGCCGGCCGCTTCAGGTTCTTCGACGACGAACTCCCGATCGCGCCGGGGGTGACCGTGATGGCGAATACCGTCCGCGGGGAGCACCGCCCGTCCGGCAACCGCCTCATGTTCATCCGCGAGGGCAGGTCGCTCGTCCCCGACGAGTTTGGCCACGAGCTGATCCTCGTCATGGACGACGACGGCGGTCCGGTCGTGTTCACCGGCTGTTCGCACAACGGAATACTCAACATGCTGGCCTCCGTGTTCGCGCGCTTCCCCGGCACGCGCATCAAGGCGGTAATCGGCGGGCTCCACCTCATGAACCCCCTGACGAAGAAAATCGCCGAACGTCCCGAAACGATAGCCGCAATAGCCACGAAGCTGAAGAGCCTTCCCGTCGGCAGGATCTATACCGGTCACTGCACCGGTCCCGGTGCCATGGCCATACTGAAAGATGGCCTGGGCGACAGGATCGCGGCGCTGGCCACCGGCATGGCGGTCGAGATCTAGGCGCATGGGCGAGCATCCCCGCTGCATCAGGCATCCCGACCGACCCGGCGTCCACTACTGCTCAAAGTACGGGGAATACCTGTGCGACGAATGCATGGCCTGCCGTGACCCGAAGATCTACTGCAAGTTCCGCGGCTCCTGCGTGATCAACGAGCTCGTTAAGCTGGCCGCACGCGGGAAGCGCGGCGTTACGTCGCATGATGACTGAAAAATCCTTGATTAAATTCATGCCCTCCCCGATGTTCGGCTGATACCGGCGCATACGTGCGCGCCGTACAAGGAGAGATCGCGTGTCACGACTGGACCCCAGGAAACTTGCCGACTGGCAGATCGCGGAGGAGTACGAGAAGAGCATGAAGACCGTGTACCGGCTCGCGGAAGAGCTGGGCATACTCCATGACGAGCTCCTCCCCAACAGCCACTACTACGGCAAGGTCGATTTCGAGCCGGTGCTCGAGCGCCTCGGGGACCGCCCCGACGGAAAGTACATAGACGTGACCGCAATCACGCCCACGCCCCTGGGCGAGGGCAAAAGCACCTCCACCATCGGCCTCCTGCAGGGGCTGGGACGCCGCGGCAAGAAGGCCACCGGCGCCATACGCCAGCCCTCCGGCGGGCCGACCATGAACATCAAGGGGGGCGCGGCCGGCGGCGGCCTGTCGCAGTGCATCCCGCTCATCCCCTTCTCCTTCGGGCTGACCGGCGACAACAACGACATCATGAACGCGCACAACCTGGCCATGGTGGCCCTTACCGCGCGCATGCAGCACGAGTTCAACTACGACGACGCGATGCTGGCGACCAAGCGCCTGCGGCGCCTCAATATCGACCCGCGCAGCGTGGAAACCGGGTGGGTCATCGACTTCTGCGCGCAGTCCCTCAGGAAGATCCTGATCGGCATGGGCGGCCCCTCGGACGGCTTCCTCATGGAATCGAAGTTCCAGATCACGGCCAGCTCCGAGCTCATGGCGATCCTGGCCGTGTCAAAGAGCCTGGCCGACATGCGGAAGCGCATCGCCCGTGTCGTGATGGCCTATTCGAAAAGCGGCCGGCCCATTACCACGGCAGACCTCGAGGTCGACGGCGCCATGACCGCCTGGATGTTCAACACCCTCAAGCCGAATTTACTCCAGACAATCGAGGGCCAGCCCCTGTTCGTGCACGCCGGCCCCTTCGCCAATATTGCGGTCGGCCAGTCCTCCATCGCGGCGGACATGCTCGGCCTCAAGCTCTCCGACTACCATGTTACGGAAAGCGGCTTCGGCGCCGATATCGGGTTCGAGAAATTCTGGAACCTGAAATGCCGCATGAGCGGCCTGCGCCCCCACTGCGCTGTCATCGTGGCCACGGTGCGCGCGCTCAAGAGCCACGGCGGCGGGCCGCCCGTGCCTCCGGGCAAGACGCTCGACCCGGTCTACACCGAGGAGAACGTGGGTATGGTCGAGAAAGGGTGCGCCAACCTGATCCGCCACATCTGCACCGTGAAGAAGGCGGGCATCAGCCCGGTCGTGTGCATCAACCCCTTCCCCACGGACACGGCGCGCGAGATCGCGGAGATAACGCGGCAGGCCGAGGCGGCCGGGGCCCGCGTGGCGCTCTCGCACCACTGGCGCAGGGGCGGCGAAGGCGCGCTCGAGCTCACTGACGCGGTCATAGACGCATGCGGCGACAGGAACAATTTTAATTTTCTGTATGACCTTGGCATGCCCCTGTCGAAGCGGATCGAGACGATCGCGCGGGAGGTCTACGGCGCGTCCGGGGTGAAGTACCTGCCCGACGCCGAGGTAAAGCTCGCGAAGATGGAGAAAGACCCGGAGCTGTCGCAGCTCGGGACCTGCATGGTGAAGACGCACCTCTCGATCTCGCACGACCCGGAACTGAAAGGCGTCCCTACCGACTGGGTGCTCCCGGTGCGGGACATCATGGTCTTCCGCGGCGCGGGATTCGTGGTCCCGGTTGCCGGCGCAATCAGCCTCATGCCCGGTACGGCCTCCGACCCGGCATTTCGCCGCATTGACGTGGACCTGGAGCGGCGCAAGGTCACCGGCGTGTTTTAGGCCGGGGCATGCAGATGCATCCGCTCATCATCATCGCCTGTATCTATGCAGCCGCTATCGTCATCGCTGAAATGACCCTTGGCAACGCCGCGTTTCCCCTGCACTTCTGGTATTTCACGAACATCCCGTCATGGCACTGGAGCGTGCCGGTCCACGGCGCGGGGTTCATATGGATGTTGCTCTGGACAAGGGCCCTCCGCGGACATCCCGCACTCCTCCCGATCTCAGTTTCATGGGCTTTTTTCGCGGCAGCGGAGGCGGCCAACCGGTACCGGCTCATGCTCTTCGATTACGGCGGCGGGCCGCTCGGCGCGGAAGCGTCCTTTGCGTCGGTGCTGGTCCTCTATGCGGCACTGTGCGGTGCGGTCGTTTATGCGATGAGGAGATATGTGTTCAATTTCCAAGAATGAGCCTGGCGTTCATTATAAGCGCCCCCCTCTGACAGGCACGGGTTTAAACCCGTGCCTGTCAGAGGGGGGCACACCAACCCGGAGGTTGCATCCTGTAGGGGTCAGAGCATCAAAATGCCTCCACCCGGAGGCTCTGACCCCCGAAACTGCCAGTTTCAAATAAAATTCCCATATTAATCTTGATTAATAATGCCACATAATGCCATGTTTTCCCCACCATACCTGTTTTTTGGCAAATTAATGTTGACAGGTACAGCTCATTATATTACTATATCAATATATCTTGATATAGTAATATATACCGGAAAAAACCCGATGCCCGACAGAAGCGTAACATTCCTCCCCGACTCAGTGACCGTCGCGGTGCCCGATGGTGAGACGCTCCTGCGCGCGGCCCATGTCGCGGGCGTGCATATCAACTCCTCATGCGGCGGCCAGGGCACGTGCGGCAAGTGCCGCGTTCGCGTCACAAAGGGCGAGGCCACAGGCGCGCCGGACGTGATGCTCTCAAAGGAAGATTTCGCAAAGGGATACCGCCTGGCCTGCCTGTCTCGCGTGAGCGGCCCGCTCGAGGTGGAGATTCCGCCCGAGTCCCGCCTCCACCGGGGCGCACTGGACCATGCCCTCTCCGGGAAACCGACGGGGAGGCTCGCTTCCCGCATGGCCGTAGACTCGCTTCC
>JAKJGD010000186.1 GCA_022704585.1 Spirochaetota bacterium
GAACGTTCCTCACGGTTTCATCAAGACGCTCATACTTGTTTTGAGGCGCCCTCACCCTGTAAAAATGACTCTTGTGGAAGATTATATTGTTCAGCAGGAAGGTCAGCGCTCCGCCGGCAATGTCCTGCTCGTTGATACACTGGTATTTGCCGGGGATCGCCGTTGGCAGTGACGCAATGCTGTGCATCATGTCCGTCTTCTTGAAAGGCACGATGCACTCCATCCATGAGGATGTCCCGATATAGAGATGCCCCTGATAATCCCGGACAGCCCCGGAACCGACGAGTGCCGACTGGTGGTCCGGCGATCCGCCTATAACGCGGACGTTTGTTCCCAGGCCGAGCTTTTTCGCCACAGAAGGACGTACGGTCCCGATCGTATCGATCGACCGCACCAGGTCCGGAAGTTTGTCCCGGTCGATATTCAGTATCTTGATCAGCGGCAATGAATAATGAACATTGTTGATGTCGCGAATGTCCGTTACCCAGAACAGCATGATCGAATCATGGGTCGCGGCAAATTCGCCCGTCAGCCTGAGATTGAAGTAATCCTTGCTTCCGAGGAACTTGTACGTTTTCTCGTATACCCTGGGATAATCGTGCTTCGTAAGGAGTACATGGGCGATATCGTCCTTTCCTGACAGGGAGGGCCCTCCGCCGGTCGTGCGTATCCAGCGGAGCACCTTTCCGAGACCGTATCCCTGGACGGACGGGAAGCCGCCGGCGACCTCCCTGACAAGCCGTGCGCCCCGTGAATCCATCCAGGTGAGTGAATTCATGAGGCTGTTTCCATCGCGGTCCACGGCCACGGTGCTTGAAAACGTGCTGGAGACGCACACGGCCTCGACGCGACGGGCCTTATCATGGTGACGGCGCAGCAGGCGCATGGAGGCGTGCATGAAGGCCTGCCACCACTCTTCCGGGTCCTGCTCGGCGCCGCCGCCCGGGAAGAAATAAACAGGGGTCGGCTCGCTCTCGAAATCAATGACCTTCCCGTGGACGGTCACTATGGCGACCTTGCACCCGGAAGTGCCGTGGTCTACTGCCAGGACATACTTTTCAATCTTATCGCGCGCCATGACGGATTATATATTCATCTGAGATTTGTTTCCCTTTTCGTCAATACTCTCGACGATGAATCCGCCGAAACCGTCACCGGATTTTTTGTTTTTGTCAAGATCCATCACCTCGGGCATGAGCGCGAGGAGGTCTTTCGGCTCCACGCAGGCTTCGGGAGGCATCACGCCTTTCCCCTGGACCTTGCCGCGGTGCATGAGAATCGCGCCCATGGCAGCCGGTATGCCCGTGCCCTCTCCCAGGGCCTCGCTTTTTGACGCCATGTGGAACCGGTATTCCTTGTACGCCCCGTTTTTCTTGCCCTTTACTACGACGGAGGAACAACCGCGCTGCATGCCGAAATCGAGCTTTTTCAATATCTTTTCACGCTCGCTCAGTATGTAGGCTACGGCAAAGTCATACGGAACGACCGGCGTGCCGTTAACCATGATCGGTTCCCTGCTGTTGAACCCGAGCCCGCAGAGATCTCGTGTCATATCGTAATACTCGTTCGGGATGACCGATCCCTTGTTCGTTACGCGGCGTGTCTTGATGTACTGTGGTATCGTCACCTGCTCCGGATGCGGATACGGATAGAGCGGGACCTGACCGAGTATCGGGAACTCGAAAGATTCGCGGAGCGCGATCCCGTCCTTCTCGAAATACTTGACGTATTTCAATTCGCCGTCGAGGAACATCGGGATGTCGATGCTCATGCAGTGGAAGCGATGACCGATGACTCCCTCACCTTCGACCTTTTCGCCTCCATGCGCATGGAAAATGTCAATTGAATCCGTCTCGTCCAGCAGGTCCTGTGAGGCCAGCTTGGCGATGATATTCGTTACCCCGGGTGAGTTTCCCATCCCTATGAGAGCGGTAATTCCGACGGATTTAGCCTTCTCGTGGAGCTTGAAAATGTCTATGGTGACGTCGACATCGTCGCATACGTCTACGTAATTAATTTTATCCTGAATGACGGCGTTGAGAATCGGTTTAACCGTGCTGTAGAACGGACCGACGCAATTAAGCACAACATCCGAGCCGGATATTGCCGCATGTATACTTTTTTCATCATTCGCATCGAATTTGACCACGGATATTTTCCTGGTTTTAATCGAATTTGCGATCTTTTGTGCTCTATCGGTATTGAAGTCACCGATAACTATCTCTGAAAATTCGTTATGATTGGCCAGTGTTCTCACTGACACGGAGCCGACAGCTCCTGCACCGCCCAGAACTGTTACTTTTGCCATATAATTTCCTCGCATTAAAATTAACTAGTGTTAATTTTAACTATTGTTAATTATATGTCAAGGCATTTTTTAAAAAAATTGTAAAAGGAAAAAGTGGTAAAATTAAATAACAATAATAATTAACTGGTTATCAAATCGATAATATCTTCAATTATTGTCTCGTATTTATTTACCGGTTTGGGGGTGAGATAATCGATCATTCGGCTGTTGTAGAGGGATATCATGCCATGGAGCATGCTCCAAACCTCAATCATCCTCATCTCATTCCCGGCTTCCCTGGAGTTTTTAACCGAGCGCATGACATCAGAAACGGCATTCATTGACAGATCAATTATTTGTTTGGAATATCCCATCTCAATCGATGCGAGTTTTTCAAGCGGCGTGCCCACATAGTCTTTATATTTTGGTAGACCCGATGAGAACATGATCTCGTAATAATTATAATTCTGTATTCCAAATGAAAGGTATGTGTGAATTATCTTTTTGCCCCTTTCAAGAGGGTTTGCGTGACCGTCATAGACGGTTCTCATGTTATCATACAGCATCTTAAACCCGCGTATGAGAATATTGATATATATCTCGTCCTTATTGGAGAAATAATTGTAGAGATTTGTAGCGGACATCTCCATGCGCACGGCAAGCTTCCGCATTGTCAATCCCTTGAATCCGTCAGCGTTGATTATTTCCACGGCTTTATCGAGAATCGATTCCCTGATTTTCTCGACTTCCCTGATATCTCGCGGTGTCTTCGTCATTTTTTCCCCCGGGACCTGTCATCGAACTGCAATTCCTGTATCCGGCGCTCTATTTTCGCAAGTTTTTTTGTCAGTGTATCGATGGAGCGCTCTATCTTGTCGCGTTCCTCCATGAGGACGTTCATTGCATCACCCGACTTCTTGTATGAATTGATCTCAGCCTTGACCATGTCCGAGGTCATCCCTTCCGTGAACGCCTCCTCTGCCCGTGCCCGGGCCGCGTCATCCTTGATACCGGCAACCGTTTTCATGTTCTCGTAACCGATTTTCGGGTTCAGGTTCATGGCGCTTACTTTCATTAACATTTTAGCCGCAGTGCGGTGCAGCAGCAACTCCCGGTCCACGTAGTCGTCGAAGCTCAGGTTGAGCTCCAGGCACAGCGCGTATGCTTTCTCAAGCAGCGCGCCCAGCTCCTTCATGAGCGAACCGTTGGCCTGGAGATATTCGCCCCGGATCTTGTTGGTGAGTGACCTGAACCTGTCGTCTTTCCTGAAAATATTCGAATAGAGTCCCTTCTCCTCTGCTGAAAATAGCAGCTTGTGCAGTATGTCCCAGAAAGCGTTCGTATGGGCGCGGGTCGAGATCGGCACCGGGGAGCGCGAGTGCTGGATATGGTGTGCAAACTCATGAATCGCCGTGTATATGAGCTGTCCGTCTTCTTCGAAGTTCTTGTTGTGTATGATTATCTCCCGGCGGTCGGGATAATACAGCCCGTCTACCTTCCCGCTCATCTTACCGGAAAATATAACGCTGAAATCCGGAACGTTTTTATCGAGAGTCAGCAATAGTTCCTTGACCTGGTCCTGGTTCATGTAGGCTCCTTCATTGGTTCAGTTCTTCTCCATAGGCGCTTTCCAGTCCCTCTTCCGTGTGATACCCGAGATAGTAGAGCGCCCGGAAAATCCGGTAAATGACCCTGTCGAGCCAGCGGATCGCCTCGATCTGCCGCATGGCGGTGTCCGGATCGATCCTTCCGGACGCGGTCCGTTTGAGGATATCCTCCCTTTCCCGCTGTCTGAGGCCTTTCATGTACTGGGACGTGCGTTCCATCTCCTGTATCGATTCTTTCTTTTTAAGGCCCTCGAGGCGCACGAGGACCGGCTCCATGTTGTCGGCGAGCATGCATGCGAGGTTGTTGAGCCCGGTATCCTTTCTCATGGTCGTGAGCTTGTTGAATTCCCAGCATGCAATGATAAGCTGATCCACATGGTCGACCGCATGCAGGACGTACATCAGCCTGTTGCCGTAGGCCGTTGCCGCCCCCTTGATTGTCTTGATCTGTCCGAGAAATCTTCTCGTATCATTCAGCGCGTTCCCTGCTTCTCGCAGTTTTGTCCTGATCCCGGGCGTTACGTCCCCGAATTGAATCATGTCCCTCACTATATCGATCGATGCGATGGTAATATCTATTATGGTGCGCCGAACGGTCTCGAGCGCCACGGACGGGACGTTAATCAGGGAATTGTCCAGGAGCCTGGTAAGATAGGGACCGCGCTCCGGTATGATGCGGACCAGCACGTGCGAGAATTGTCTGATAAACGGCAGTATAATAATAATCCCCAGAATGTTAAATGCGCTGTGGAATGCTGCAAGGGTAATCGCAGGATCGACGATCCCGAATACTCCGATCGCGGTTTGTACTATTGACAGGAAATACGGAAGGATGACAAACGCAATGAATCCGGTCACCACGTTGAAAAGTATGTGCGCCATTGCCGTCCGTCGCGCGGAAGACGTGGCCCCGAACGCGGCTATCGCGGCAGTGAGCGTTGTACCGATGTTCTGGCCTATAACGAGGGCCGATGCCTGCACCAGGTCTATCGCCCCGGATCCGAGAGCGGCCATGGTCATCACGACGGCAGCGCTTGAGGCCTGCAGGATGACAGTCATGGCAATGCCTATTGCCACCAGTATGAGCCTGTTGAGGATGCCGGTCCCGCCCAGGCCGGCGAGGTCGAGATAGCCTGCACAATGCTTCATTCCTCCCTGCAGCAGATCAATCCCGAAAAATATCAGGCCGAACCCTGCGCACAGAAGCCCGATGCTCGCTACCCGGTCCCTGCCGAGGAGTCTCATGAATGCCCCGATACCCGCGACGGGGAGTGCCAGCGCGCCCAGCTTGAGTTTCATGCCGAGTATGGATACGAGCCAACCCGTGCTGGTCGTGCCGAGGTGAGCGCCAAGTATTATCCCGAGTGACTGCTCGAACGTGATCAGGCCGGCGCTTACGAACCCTATCGTCGTGATG
>JAKJGD010000187.1 GCA_022704585.1 Spirochaetota bacterium
CAGGTGGCACATCGACTCGGTCGTGGCCCTGAGGTCGTTGCACTTGCCGCTCAGGTACACGCGCTCCTTCCCGAGCCGCTCCAGGAGGCGCGCCGAGACCTCCTCGATCGCGCAGTGGCCCGCAACGAGAACCGGGCCGGGGATTGCGTCGATCGAGCCGCGGTCGAAACCCTTGCCCATGACCAGCGTCCACCCGCCCCTTCCCGCGTAGTCCTTCGCCAGCACCTGCATTACGGCAAGGGGATTGTTGACGCACCCCTCGCGGCAGGCCATCTCCTGCCCGCGTATGATCCTGACGTCGGCGGGGATACTTCCCGCCGAACTTCTTCAGATCCCCCATGATGTCAATGTACCGCACGTCCCGGTAATCGCCGAGCACCTCGATGTCATCGAGCTTCCTCACGCCGTCGCCCAGTCCGCGCCGGACCGCCTCCTTTATGTGAGGCACGTCGCCGATGCCGAACCCGAATATCCTCGATCCGACGATGTCGGCCGCGACCACGTTAGGGCTCCCGATCAGGATGCGGAACGGCCGGATGCAGGTATCGGCCAGCGCCAGGGCGTTGTAGTGGCCGTAGATGCTCCCTTCCACGCCCTCTATCAGCGTGAAGTCGGGCCGCACCAGGGAGAGAACGTCCGCGAGCTTGTTATGCAAATTGTAGTTGTGGTCCCAGCCCCGGTCCTCGTGCCGCGGGAATGCCCACTGGTTCTTGACGCCGAGCGTCACCACGCCCATGGAGTGGGTCTTCAGCTTGGGGAGATTGATGTAAAGGTTCTCGGCGCTCCCCGCTATGAGCTTCCCGGCCACGGTTTCCGAAATACGGAAGGTCTTCAGGTCGTACCCTCCGGCCGCTCTGCCGGAAAACTCGACCTGCGTGGTCTTCTCCTCGTCGAGGTAGACCGGTTTCGCGCCGAGCCTTTTGCAGATTTTCGCGTAGCCGGTGACCTCGAACACCAGCCGCGTGTAGTTGCACTGTGTCGAGTTCTCGAACACGAAGATGTTCCTTGCGCCCGCGCCTTTCCAGTAGGCGATGACGGCCTCCAGAACTTCGGGCCGCGTGTACGCGTAGGGCTTGGCGTCGACCGCGTTCGGCTTGATGTACACGTCGCCGCTCTTCTTTAACAGGGACCTGCCGCCGTAGTAGTCGAAAATCTCCTTTACCCCGGCGGCTATCTCGGCCTTCATGGCGTCCGGCAACGGGCGGTACTCGGTGAAGGTGCCCTGCCCGTGCTCCGTCGCGATCTTCTTGATGTACGCTGTTTTCAGCGGATTGAGCTTTTTCGCGGCCATGTCAACCTCCCCGTGCAATGATGCATTGCCGTCACTCCCCGGTCCCGGCCGGGGCGAGCGCTTCAATGGTCCTGCGCTCTGCGTAGACCAGCAGATCATGCATGATCCGCTTCGCCCGTTGCGGCTCCCGTTCCCTTATCGCGTTGAAAATATCATGATAGAATCTGGTCGTCCGCATGATGTTCGCCCCGTCCGAGAAGTAGAGGGTCAGGAACTCGGTCACCAGCCCGCTGTTGTTGAAAAAATTCAGAACGATGAGGAACGAGATATTCTTGCTCGACCGGGCTATGAGCCGGTAGATCGCCATGTCGCGATCGTTGATGCCCATGCTGTCATCGTTGAAAATCGTCCGCTCGAGCTCCGCCAGGTCTTCCTCGCTCCTGTTAAGCGCGGCGTGGTAGGCAACGTCCGGGAGAATGATTCGCCGGAGCTGAAGGAGGCCCTTCAATATCCCGATATTGATCGTTCCGCCAGATCGGATAAGCGCCGGGAGCAGCTCCAGCGTTCCTGTTTCCAGGTAGTTCAGCACGTACACGCCATCACCATGACGGATCTCTACGAGCCCCAGCATCTCGAGCTTTTTCAGCGCTTCGCGCACCGTGCCCCTGTTCACGTCGAGGCTTTCCGCGAGATCGCGCTCGGGAGGAAGCTTCTCCCCGGCACGGAACTGGCCGGCCAGGATATTGTTCGTGAGCTGGGCAACGATCCCTTCATGGAGGCGGGTCCTGGGAAGCGGTTTCAGGGCTGGATTGTTATCCATGGTGTTGGTCCTGTCTGGATTTCCCATGTATTAATGTTTCAACTCTACGTGATACTGGCAACTGGTCGGGTGGTCCGACCAATAATAATATATAATAAAATAACCCCTTTCGTCAACAAAAATATTCTAAATTTAAACAAAATTATGAATTTGTTGTGAAAATCGGGTTGGATTCAGACAGCGATGGCCTTGTTGAAGCGATAAAGCAGACACATCGATGGCATATGGCCAATCAGATGAATGAAAGTAGTTTTATATGGAAGAGCCTTATACCGGCGTATTAATCGGCAGATGTTGGTATTTGTTGTCTTCAATGAACTTTATAATGTCGTTGAGTCCCAGCACCCTGCAGGCGGCGCCGATTCGTATCGCTTCACGCGGCATGCCGAACACAACGCACGAGGCTTCGTCCTGCGCAATGGTCATCGCTCCGGCCTCCCGCAACTCAAGAAGTCCGGACGCTCCGTCGGAGCCCATGCCGGTCAGCAGGATCCCGGCAGCGCTGTGCCCGGCACACTGCGCCACGGACCGGAACAGAACATCGACTGACGGCTTGTGACGGTTTACCGGCAGGCCGTCCAGGACCTCTACATAGTAACCGTTCGCGTCCGACTTCAGGAGCATGTGCCTGTTTCCCGGCGCGATCAACGCGATACCGCGGTAGACCCGGTCCCCGTTCTCGGCTTCCTTCACATACGGCTGAGACATGCCGTTGATCCGGTCCGCGAAGGCCTTCGTGAATTTTTCCGGCATGTGCTGCACGATCACGATGCCCGGGAGATCGTCCGGGAGCGATTTGAATATGCCGGCTATCGCCTCCGTACCGCCGGTGGACGCCCCGATGGCTATCACGGTCTCGCTCCGGTGCTTCACTTTCATGGCCCGCTTCGGAGGCAGGATCACATCGGCCGAATGGCGCGCGAGGATGTCCATCGGCGCTGTATCCCGCGGGGCGGGCTGGTTCCGGGGCCTGACCTTCGACTGGCTGGCGGCAATGATTTTATCCACGAGCTCGCCCGAAAAGGCGCCGCGCGCCTCGTCGGAGCCCAGTTCCGGTTTCAGGATGAAATCGACGGCGCCCAGCTCCAGCGCCCGGAGGGTGACGCGCGCGCCCGCATCGGTAAACGAGCTGACCATGATCACGGGCATAGGCCGGGCGACCATGAGCTTTGAAAGGAAGGTCAACCCGTCCATCCTCGGCATTTCCACGTCAAGGGTCAGCACGTCCGGGTTGAATTTCTTTATCTTGTCGATCGCGATGATCGGGTCCAGCGCCGTGGCCACGACCTCGATCCCCCTCGCATTCGAGAGGATCTCGGAGAGATACTTCCGCACGACGGCGGAATCATCGATTATGAGGACACGGGTTTTTTTCATACCGCGACGAGGCTCCCTTTCACGTACCGGTATTCTTTTTCCTTGATCTGCTCAAGCACGTCGGACTTTGTTATGCTTTTCATGAACACCGTACCGGTTACGACCTCCATGATGATTTTGCGGGCGTACGTCCCGCCGACCACCATCTCGTCGATCGGGATGTCCTCGATCTCGAGCATGAGCCGGGCCAGACGCACATTATCGAAGGGAATGGTGTTGGTATCACGCATGGCCGGAATGACATTCCCCCCGCCGAACACCTTCGCGGTCATATGCTTCCGCTCCGCACCGCATTTTTCCATACGCAGCAGCAGCTCGTTTATCGCGGTGACGCCGTACCGTGCCGACCTGTCGCTGAGGATGTCCGCCTGGACAATCCTGCCGGGAAGCATGAAATGGTTCATGCCGGATATCTTCTTAACCGGGTCATGCAGGCACACGGAGACGCAGGAACCGAGCATGGTGCCGATCATATCGTCATCCTGCGAGACATGCAGCTCTCCCGGTTGAATTATCTGGATTTTTTTGCCGAAACGGCTGCTGTGCGGTATATGCATGTTACTCGACCTTCCGGTATATAGTATGGCCCACGAAACGGAACCTTGTGGTCATCCCCGCCAGGGTTTCGGAATGGCCCATGATGAGATACCCGTCATCGCTCAGGCACGCGTGAAATTTTTCGAATAGCCTGTTGCGCGAGGCGGTATCGAAATAGATGATAACATTGCGGCAGAATATGATATCGAAACGTCCTTTCATCGGGTACGTGTCGTCAAGAAGGTTCAGGCGCCGGAACGATATCATGTTCTGCACGGAATCCTTGACCTTGAAAAATCCCTCGTTTTCGCCGGTCCCCCGCTTGAAGTATCTGCGCAGCAGCTCTATGTTAATCGTGTCCACCTCGTTATAGCTGTAAATCCCTTCTTCCCCTCTGCGGAGCACCTGCGTATCAATATCCGTTGCCAGGATTTTCACCTCCGGCATGCTCCTGCCGGCAAAATATTCGCGCAGTGTGATTGCAATCGTGTACGGCTCCGCACCGGTCGAGCAGCCGGCGCTCCAGATCGTTATCCTCTTCCTCCCTGAATGCTCTAACTCGGGGAGCGCCACCTCTTGCAGAAATTCAAAATGTTTCGGCTCCCTGAAAAAATCTGTCTTGTTGGTGGTGATGCAGTTTATCAGGTTGATGATTTCGCGATCGTAGTTGTTTGTCAGAAAATGGCAGTATTCGCGGTAATCCGGCAGTTTCAGCTCCCTGAGGCGCTTCATCAGGCGGGCCTGGACAAGGGCCTTCTTCATCTCGGTAAGCCGGATCCCGCTTTCCCGATAGATGACGTCCTTGATTAAATTGAATTCGTCGTCCTTGAGTCCCCTGATTCCCGCTATGGTTACCACACATCACCTCAGTCGAACAGCAGGACTTTCCCAAACGTAGCGGTGTTCCTGAATACGCTGGAAATATATTCGCTTTCGAGTTTCATGAATTCCGAATGATCGTTGTTGTTTACCAGGAACTTTCTGAAAGAAGACCCCGTGCGGGGAGAGAAAAATATCTTCCGCCTGAAATTCCCGCCGAGGTCCTCCCGTGCCACCGGGATTTTCTCGAGCCTGAAATATTCATGGAGGAACTTGATATTGCTGCCCATGACATCTCCCGTTACGGCATTACCGCCGAACGTCCCTGCACCGTAGAGCGTGGCCCTGCAGGATTTCCGGTCCCCGCCCAGCTTCACGATATCGCCGATCAGGTGTTCCATGCTCGTAATGCCCTGCGCAGCCACCTCGTCGGCAACGATCCCCTCTGTGCCGATCGATCCGGGGACGATGAAATGCCCGATCCCGCCGATCAGCCTCCGTTCATCGTGCAGGCAGACGACGACAC
>JAKJGD010000188.1 GCA_022704585.1 Spirochaetota bacterium
GTACTCGCCGATGAGCGATATGTCCAGTATTACTATGGACGCCGTGTTCGTGGGCACGCGGAGGGAGGAGGCCTGCGAGCCGATTCCCAGGGTGCGTATCTCGGGTATGACCTCGATAACGGCATTGGCCGCCCCGGTGGTCGAAGGGATGATGTTGTTAATGATGCTGCGCGTCTTCCGGCAGTCCTTCTCGCCGTCCTTGGGAAGGACGTCCAGCACCTGCTGAGAATTGGTCGCCGCATGGACCGTGGTCAGGGCATAGGAGATGAACTTGTCGCCAAAATGCTCGACCAGGGCCTTGATCGGGGGCGCACAGCAGTTCGTTGTGCATGAGGCGTTGGATATGATCCGGTGTGCCGCCGGGTCGTACCGGTCGAAGTTAACCCCGCCCACGACGGTCACCGCATCGTCCGGCATCATCGTGCCTTTGTTCTTGATCTTGAAGGGGGCCGTCAGCACCACTTTCTTCGCGTTGTTGAGGTGTCCGCGCAGCGCGTTGTCCTCGTTTTTCGTGGGGTCGGTCATCTTGCCCGTGGTGTCGAACACCAGCTCCACGCCGTAACGCGACCAGGGGATATTGCCCGGTACGCGGCAGTCCTGATCGTTCAACCACACCAGCTTTTTCCCGTTCAGGTAGAGCGAGTCGTTCTTTATCTCGATGGCCTTATCTCTCCGGAACCCGGATATGAAGCGCGCATAAGGACCGTAGGTCGAATCGTAGCCGAGATACGTGGCGAGATCGTCAAGTGCCTTGCCGCTCTTCCGCCCCGTTGAAACGACGATTTCCTCGAGGTCCTCTTTCGAGGACATGAGCCATGTCAGGAGCTTACCGATCCGTCCGATCCCGTTGATCCCGACCGGTGATTTTGATGAAATGGTGCTCATGATGTTTCTCCTTGTCAATGTATGCAGGCGAGGTCACGTGACCTCGCCTTCGTAAAATTATATCTTACGCTTCACGGTCGCGTGAAATCCCCTGTAAACATTCCCGGTCGAGCCGTCAATCGTAATAAAATCGCCTTCTTTTATGATAACGGGGCCGCCCATATCTCCCCCGGCCCCCCCGTCCACCCGCGCGGTATTGTCCTCCTCGTCGATGCGCATCATGGAAAAGTCGCTCACCCCGGTCTTCTCCAGGCGCCGCATCTGGAGCACCGCGTGCGATGTCATACCGCCGATGCAGGTGAGTATGCCGTCGGATTTTTCCATGCCGACCACGTCCTCAGGGTTGGTCTCCGGCCTGACCAGGACGACCCGGTCGCCCGCGTACTTCTGCCTGACGATGTCGATCCGTTCGATGTCGAAGACCGCGCGTCCCGAGACCGCTCCGCCCGAGGCGGCAAGGCCCTGTCCCAGGAGGAAAGGCTCGAGCGCTGACGGCGCTTCCACGAGCTCGTCCGTATCAAAGATATGGTTTACTTCGCCCCGCACCTGAAGTATATAAAGCGTGCCGTTCTCGATCGTGAACTCGATCTGCAGGTCGTTCCCCCACCTGTCGCGTATCCGCTGGACCGCATCAAAGAGCAGGTTGTAAAGCTCCGGGAAGCGCTCCTCCATGGAGGGCACGGCCGCGAACTTGGGATAGACCTTCTTCTGGTCCTCGCTCACCGGGAATACGCGCGCCACGCCGCTCACGATGTCGTGCCCCTGGGCCCTGGTTTTATATTCGCCGAACAGGTCTATCTTCTCTTTCCCCCGGTAGCGGCTGTGGACCACGCCGGTTATGCTGTCGGGGGAGGAGTTTCCGAAGACCATGTTCTGGATGATGACCGCGGTGCCCCACTCGTCGGAGATGTTGACCAGCTCGCGGTACTTGCGCGCCACGGGCGAGTTCCAGGAGCGGAACACTGCGAGGATCGAGTAGAGGAGCTGCTCGTAGGGATCCTCGGGAATGTAATGACCATGACGTTTTATCTCGTCGAAGTACTGGATGACCAGGTCCGCCATCTGGTCGCCGGTCATGTTTTCCTTCAGCCTGACGCCGGCCTTCTCCTTGTACCCGTACATCAGCTCCTCGAAGACCCGGCGGTCCATGCCGTAGTAGGAGATGGCCAGGTCCTGTAAAAAACGCCGGTAACAGTCGCAAGCGAACCACTGGTCGGTGCGCGCGTAATGGTTCAGCACATCCCGCGTCATGCCGACATTGGTGATCGTGTCCATCACGCCGGGCATCGAGAAGACCGCGCCGCTCCGCACGGACAGGAGCCGGGGGTTCCTCGGATTGCCGAAACGGTTTTCGGTGAACTTGTCGATGTAGCGCTTCAGGAGGTAGATCATCTGCCGCCGCGATTCGACGTCGTTGATGATGGCGTCGCCCAGGAGCTTGTACAGCTCGGATGAGAGAATGATGCCCGGGGGCGCGTTGACGCCCTCCATGTTCGCGATGAAGAGGAGGCCGTGTGCCTTGCTCCCGATCTCCCAGACCGGCGCATAGCGCTCCTCCTCGTCGTGCGCCTCGCCGAGCTTCTTGATGTCGTGAATCTGGGCGTAGCGGTCCTCGTCGTAGGGATCGTACGGATCGAAGGGGTCACTCGGGTCGTCGAGAAGTCGGATCACCTCCCACACGTTCTTGCCGGCGCCCGTCCGCCGGTCATCCTGATTGAGGCAGACGATGTCCCCCTCCTCCCGCGCAAGCCGTTCCTTGAGCGCGATCAGGAAGTTGTCGAACAGCTGCAGCAGTGGCGACTGCATGATCTGGCTGCGCACGAACCGGTCAATGATGACCTCGGCGCTTTCAGGGTTGTCGCGCGGTATGTACTGCTTTGCGATGCGGTCCACGCCGATGTTGCGGATCGCCTCCCGGCACACGTACTTGAAGGTCTCGTTGAACCGGTCAGATATCTCGCCGTGGATGGTCAGGGTATGGGTGACGATATCGCGAAGCTGGGAGAGCTTGAGGTTCGGCGTCTCCAGCAAATTGTTGTAGTTGAGCATCTCCTGGTTCGCGAGGCCGTCTATGACGAAGGTCTTGATAAAAAGCTTGTAAACGCGCTTCACGTCGTTGAATGATATCGGGCTGCCGGGGGAAAGGTCCATGTCGCCGATGATCTTCCGGAAAAAGCGCACCCGGATCAGGTTCATGTGGAAGAAGACCTTCAGCGTGTCGAACTTTTTCTCCTTGTACGAGCCGTACATCGAGGGAATGCCGAAGGCGATGTGCCTTTTCAAATCTATCGTGTCGAGGGGCTCAAAGACCTGCTCTGACAGGAGGATGCTGTCCTTGAGCACGAGCTGGGACTTCAGGAGGAAGTCAAGAGCGGCAAGGGTGTCACCGCCCCGCATGAGCTCGAAAAATCCCGCCGGCGGCTCGAATATGCCCTCGGCCGCGTAGCGCTCGAGCTTCTCGATGACCCGCACATCCGTGAAGTTATACTTGTCGAACAGGAGCCGGTACACGTGCAGGAAGGTTATGAACTTCTCGATATTGACCCGGGATATGTCCCGGGTGGCCACGTCCTCGAACATTTTCCTGAAATCGTCGTCCGGTATCTCGTAGATGAATTTCCAGATGACCTTCTTCGAAACGTCCAGCCCGAACTTGTTTCTTATATAGTGCAATATCTTGGTCATCTCGGTGGGGAGACGGGTGTCGAAATAAAACGCGATCTGCTCCAGCGCCTCCTTCTTCTCCTCCTCGGATACGCCCGTGTAGGAGTTGTTCGAGGCAAATTCCATGAAGGCCGTCTCGTCAACCGCGTTCAGGAAGTCCCAGAATTTCTTGTCGGCATGCTCGGGGAAGCGCTTCAGCGCCTCGCGGTATATCTTGCCCGGCGCATCCTCGATGTCCAGGTTCACGAGCCGGAAGAATTTTGCCAGGTTATCGTACACCTCGGCGGGGACCATGTCTTTCAGCAGCGTCTTCTCCCCCGTTATCCAGAACTCCATGATCCGCTGGATCAGGAAGACGGTCTGGCTGCTCGACTCGACGTGAACCTGCTTGCGCATAAAATGGATCAGGTCGTTCATCCGGTGATTCGTGTCGATCCGCTCCGTGAAGGCGCGGATGTCGCCCGTGGCGCCGATGTCATGGTAAAACGCCGGGAACACCGACGCCAGCGATATGATCAGGTAGAACACGTCCCGGTAGTTGCTTTCCAGAAGGCGCGAGATATCGCGCTGAAACACGTCAGTGTCCTTTAAAAAGACGCCGTAAAGCTTCAGGTTCACGATCAGGCTGGAGGAAAGCTTCTTCATTACCGGCGGGTTGATCTCGATGAGCTTCATCCAGGTGCGGATGTTCTCCAGGTGGCTCGAGTTGACTATGACCGACCAGTCGGAGGCGATGCCGGATATCTCCGGGAAGCTGAACTTGGATCGCACCAGTATGTCCTCGAAGAAGTCGATGAGCCCGATGTTACCGGACTCGATGACCGACTTACCGATATTGTAGATGGTGCTAAACACGGCGGTGTAATTGCCGCCCCTCTCGACCTCCGAAAGGAGCGCAGGCATGACCAGGGTGACGACGTTCTGTAAAAGGGCGAACCTGTTGTTCTTCACCAGCACGGCGCAGAGCGACGAGAGCGTCCGGGAAATGAAGAGCTGGAGGTTGCGGTCCCCTCCCTGGTTCGATTTCTTTATTAAAAATTCAAAAATTCGTATGATAGCGTCGTCGCCGGTGATCTCGCCGCCCTCGATGGCGCCTTTCGCCATCAGGCAGATCCGCTCCCATAGCATGGTATTGTGCTTGAAATCAGCCAGGTCACTCTGTCTGACGAAAAGGTCCGCTGCCGGCCCCTCGGCGAGGCGCTCGATCGACTCGAGACGCTTCCGGTAAGCCGAGGACGAGACCTCGCGGAGGAGCTCGATAAACCGGTCCCGGCCCGGGATAGGGCCAAGCACGCCGTAGAGTTCCATGATATCCGGCTCCTGCACCACGATGGCGCGCTGCCCCACGTAGAGCCGGTACTGCAGAAGGATCAGCCGCGCCAGCGCGCGGGCCGCTTCGCCGGAACCACCCCGTTCGCTCAGTATGATGCCAGCGGACAGGAAACGGTCATGTATGTTCTCGAAGTAGAAACCCTCACCGCTCAACCGGATCAGCAACGCGAGGTAATCGCCGAGATGCTCGTCAAAGAAGCAGCAAACGCCTTCAAACCGGCCATCCCCGTCACGGAACTTGCTCGCGGTGAAAATGTAACGGTCGAAAAAGGTATCACATGCCCTTATGGCGGAGACTTTTTTCCGGGCAGTGGCCTCTCTCAGGAAGCGGTAGATGACCGGCATGACGGTTTCGGTATGGGGAAGAAGGTCGAAGATGTAATCAAACAGGTAGCC
>JAKJGD010000189.1 GCA_022704585.1 Spirochaetota bacterium
CCTGTACACGCCCATCGTCCTGAACCGGCGCTACTGGGGCAAGGCGGGGATCGTGTTCGCGCTGGTGGTCGCTTTCACCCTGTGCGGTCTCTGGCACGGCGCGAGCTGGAACTTCGTGCTCTTCGGTTTTTTCAACGGCGTGGGGCTCTCGCTTGAAGTGCTGGTCCAGAAGGCGCGGAACAGGCTGAATAAAAAAATGCCTTCGTTTCTCGAAAGCTTTCTCAATATCGGCATCACGTTCCTCTATTTCAGCTTCACCCTGATATTTTTCCGGGCCGCAACCACGGCCGATTCCTGGTATGTCATCACGCACCTGTTCTCCGGTTTCGGGCAGTCGGTGGCCGCGTTTTTCCTGGACAAGAGCGTCGTCCTCAAGATGGGCCTGAGCCAGTTCGAATTCAAGCTGGCCCTGCTGCTTGTCGTGATCGTGCAGGTGCTGGAATTCATGCAGCGCCGCGGCTCGCTCTGGGAAATCATAGCGGCGAAGCCGTCCTGGTTCCGCTGGGGGGCGTACTACCTGATCCTGCTCGGTCTTGCCCTGTTTGGCGTGTATTCCAGCAAGGCGCAGTTCATATATTTCCAGTTTTAATACGGCCGGCGGGCCGCACGGGAGGAACCGTCACATGAAAAAAGGCGACACCTTCACCATCCCCTTCGAAGTCACGGAAAAGGTCTACCGGGGGTTCACAGACATTTTCGAGGACCGGAACCCGCTCCACATGGACGACGGCTATGCGAAAGGCAAGGGTTTCAGGGAAAAGGTGATGTACGGGAACATACTGAACGGCTTCATCTCCTGCTTCATCGGCGAGCGCCTTCCTGAAAAGAACGTCGTCCTCATCTCGCAGGACATCGCGTACGCGAAACCCGTGTATCTCAATGACAGGCTCGAGCTCCGGGCCGAGGTCGAGGACGTCCATGATTCGGTGGGCATCGTCGAGTTCAGGTACCAGTTTGTAAATGCGTCCGGCGTCAGGGTGGCCCGGGGAAAAATCCAGATAGGGATGATATAATGAACATACTCGTCACCGGCGGGGCCGAGGGCCTCGGCAAAGCCATTACCGTGCGATTGCTGCGTGAGGAGGGCAACCGCGTCTGGATCACCTATCCCGCATCGCCCGACAGGGCGCGGGAGATCGGATCTTCAAGCGGCAGCGTGAAGTCGGTCAAGTGCGACTATAAAAGCCCGGAAGACATCGAGGCCCTGGCGGCGGCCATGCCCGGAATGGACCTCGATGTGCTGGTCAACAACGCCACGGTGGGGTACACCCAGGAGCATTTTCACAAGATGCGGCCGGGCCTGTTCATAGAAAGCTTTTCCCACAACGTGTACCCGGTCATGAGGATCACCCAGCAGGCCATAGCGCTGTTCAGAAAAAAGAAATTTGGCAAGATAATCAATGTGCTCACGTCCTATCTGATCAATCGCCCGCCGACCGGCCTGTCCGAATACGTGGCCAACAAGGCCTATCTCGAATCGATGAGCAAATCGTGGGCCGTGGAAAACGCGCGGTTCAATATCACGTCGAACAGCATCTCGCCCTCATTCATGCGGACAGGGTTCACCAGCGCCGTAGACGAGCGCATCGTGGAGGAGATGGCGGCAAGCCACCCGCTTAAAAAGCTCCTCACGCCGGAGGAGGTTGCGGACATCGTGTTTTTCTTCGTGGACGCGCCCCAGCATGTGAACGGCGTGAACCTGCCGGTCAATTGCGCGTCCGATATCGTGTGATGCTCGGCGGCTATTTGCCTGTGTACGCGAGGATGCCCTCGCACATCTCGCCGACGTTCTTGTAGCCCTGAATCTCCGAGGACTTGAAGCGGATCTTGAAGTGCTTTTCAATCGCCACGACGAGCTGGACGTGCGTGAGGGAGTCCCATTCCTCGATGTCCTTGGCCGTGGTTTCGTATTTCAGCACGATGGCGTCGTTGTCGAGCACATCGATGAATATGCCGTTTACTTCTTTAATAATGTCATCAACTGTCATGGGTGACCTCGTTCATTTGATTTATCGTATGGTACCAGAGGGACTCCGCCGCCCCGGCGCTCCGTCAGTTGACGGGCTCTTCCGTGCCGATGAAATTCACTCTGTCAGCGTATGAGTCGACATCCAGCAGCCAGTGGCCGCCCGTGCTCTGGAAGCCAAGGTCGGCATAGTGGTTTTTCACCAGGCCGTTCTTCGGAGTGGGCAGGTACTCGCCGATGATTTTTTTAAAGCCCGCTTCCCGCGCGATCCTGACGATCTCGTTGAGGGTGAAGATCTCCATGCCCCTCTTGAGGACACGGCAGCTCATGATCCAGGTGTCGATGAACAGCGCGTCCTCCCGCTTGTGCAGGATTATCACGCTGATCAGCCCGTAATCGCCGAACTTGTCTTTCAGACTGAAGGCACGGTTGAGGTATTCAGCGGAAGCCGCGATCTTCGCGATATCGTCTTCGGTGTAGCGCACGGTCCGCAGGTTGAACTGGTTGGAGCGCTGGGTCAGCTGGGAAACGCGGGGCGTGTTGAACTTGTTGAAAGGCGATACCGCGGCTTTCATGTTCAGGCTCGCGAGGAAATCGTCCTCGTTGGTGTACACTTCCTGCGCGATCTTCCGCTTGGCCTCCTGCTGGTACTGCTCGGTCCGGGACTCGTCCTCTTCTGAAAAGGACGCGGTTTCGAACAGGTTCAGGGAACGCAGGAATCCCGCGTACTCGGCCGGATCCTCCGGCATGTCCGGCACGGTCACGTCCGGCACGTGGGTCTTCACCATCTCGCGCTCCACGGGATTGTCGTCGATGAACACCATGGAGTCAAAGCCGATATTGAGAACGCTCTGGATCCGGCGGATGTTGTCCGCCTTGTTGTCCCAGTTGGCGACGAAGATCGAGATGTCCTCCATGCGCAGCACCATGTCCGGGTGCTTTTCGAAGGGCTCGCGCGCGATCTCCTCCGTGTTCTTGCTGCACACGGCCAGGAGTATGCCGCGCTTTTTCAGCTCCTTGAGCCAGAGCTGGAACTCGGTGAAGGCCTTGCCGATCCCCAGGTCGCCCAGCTGTATGTTTTCCATGCCGTCGTCGCCGATGATGCCGCCCCAGAGCGTGTTGTCCAGGTCCAGTATAGCGCATTTCTTGAGCTTCCCGGAAATAGCCAGGATGATGTCCGCGATGTTCTTCGCGACCGCGGGCATGAAGTCGAGGCTGAAGACGATGTCGGTGTTGACGTAAATGCTCATGTCGTTTACGGTATCGGTCCCGTAACGGCATGCCAGGCTCTCGATGTCGTTGATGAAGAGGTTCTTCAGGCCCCGGGCCAGGTCCATGAGCCCCAGGTTGATTTTCCGAAGCTGGTAGGTGAAGGAAAAATCGATCTTGTTGGCGAAGTTGCCGAAGACGGCGTCGTCCATCATGGCGAAATTAAAGTAGATGACGCGGCATTTGAGCTTCGAGGTGACGGTGTCGTACATGCCCCGCACCTTTTCCAGGTGCGCGTCGGCGAAGCCGGCCCGCTCGGATGCGGGGAGCTTGTAGAAATATTTCATGAGCTTCTGGGTTGACTGGAATATGATGACGTAGTCCGGCTTGGAGGCATAGACCTCGGAGGAGGTATCGAAGACCTGCATCTCGATCTGGTCATAATCGGCTTCCCATATCTCGAAGCTCATCTCCACTTCGTAGCCGTATCCCCGTATGGCCTGCGCCAGGAGCTGTGTCGCGCTGTCTCCCAGAAGGGCTATCCGGGCGCTTTTGAATTTGGAGAAATCCTTTTTGAGGTTTTTCTTGAGCTGGTTGAAGTCAGTCATGATCATAAAACTCCGGCTGCCGTATGATTTTACTCTTACCGGCAACCGATATTTTCAGTCAAGCAATTTATAAAAAAGGAAATTACAGCGAGGAGTCGTCCGGCGCCGGACAGCGGCAAAAAAATTTACTGGACATAATTAAAACAATTTATTACATATCGCACGAGGATGTTTTCAATCGTATATTTGTTGAAAACCGGTATAATGTCGTGTGGGCATGTCATTGCAGAATATCAGGTTTCAGGGGGATATTCGGGACATGTATTAAAAAAAGAATCTGCACGGGAATGTTTATTCCTGTTTTCCCGGTATATGGCATGCCTGCGGCAGATCAATCGTAAACAAGGGGGTTTTATGAAAAAAACAATTATTATCGTGCTGGCTGTCTTTTTCGCGATAGGTATCGTGTTCAGTCCGGCGCCCTCAAACGCCGCGGACGTCAAGCTTGGCGTGACGATGATGGGCGACTGGTACAAGCCGGGCTACATGGGCCTGGTGAATGAATCCGAGGGAAAGCTTTTCGGTTCAAACACGAAGCAGAACCTGGATGGTTCCTTCATGATGGGCCCCAATCTCTGGGCCGGGTTCGGGAACGGATGGAGCCTGAACTTTCAAATGCTCTTCGGCCTTAACAAGAACACGTTCGAGTATTCCACGTTTGCGGCCGACATTGTAATTCCTAATCCTCCATTCTTAAGGACGTATTTAGACATCGGAGATGTTGAGTTGTGGAAAATGGACGCCGACGTTGGTGTGGCGAAGGAGCTTCACAAGTACGTCAGTCTTCTCATCGGTGTCAGGTTCAGCTATGACGACGGCGAAGCCGATTCTTTTCGTTTGGGACTGCCGGGATTTGACTTTAAAAAAGAGGAGTTCTCCAACTGGTCCCTGGGCCCCTCTCTCGGCGTCGGGCTCCATTTCGAGTTGTATAAAAACCTGGTCCTGGGTTTCGGCACATCGTTCATAGTACAGTTCGGCGCTTTCGAGACCGAGAAAAAATTCCTGGACGCCTTCTGGTTCTTCCTCCCGTATAATTATGAAGTCGGGCATTTTGACCTGGGCCTGGACAGCTACCTGAAGCTTTCCTACTACATCGAGGCGGCGCACCTGGAAGTGTTCGTGGGCGGCCGGTATATCTTCCTCGGGAAAATCGTGGCGGGCGATGACGGCTCGGTCCTGGATCTGTCCTATAAGGAGGGATGGATAACCGGCAAGATGGATCATTTCGGCGGGATCACGTTCGGAGCTGCGTACAAGTTCTAACAGAAAATTCATTGCATAAAAAAACCGTCGCGATACCGCGGCGGTTTTTTTGTCTTTCGTCAGCTTTCTGCCTAAGCCCGGGGTCGGGGCCCCGGTTTGGCGGGTGTCAGAGCCCCCGGTGGTACTCCTGCAGCGATTTTACCTCGTTCTTGCCCAGCCGCTCGGCCTGTATGCCTTTCGCGGTGGCAACGGCCGCGGCCATCGTCGTTATATAGGGGAGCTTG
>JAKJGD010000190.1 GCA_022704585.1 Spirochaetota bacterium
TCCAGTACCTGAAGCACGGTGCGGTGACTGCCGCAATGCTTCTTGTCGTCGCCTTCCAGTTTCTGTACATAGCCGATTATTTCTGGAACGAGCCGGCCATCCTCACAACGACCGACATTGTACACGTCAAGTTCGGTTTCATGCTGGTATTCGGAGACCTGGTCTGGGTGCCGATGACCTATTCGCTCCAGGCGTTTTACCTCATTGAGCATGTGCATTCGCTGCCGGTCTGGGGGATCGTTTCAATCGTATTCCTCAACGCAGCGGGATATTACCTGTTCAGGGCCGTCAATCTACAGAAGCACAGGTTCAGGACCGAGCCCGGTTACCTGATCCGGGGTAAAAAACCCGAATTCATCCAGACCGCGCACGGGAACAGGCTCCTCGTGTCAGGATTCTGGGGGTTATCGCGGCATTTCAATTATGTCGGAGACATCACCATGGCCCTGGCTTGGTGCCTGCCCTGCCTGTTCTACTCACCGCTTCCCTATTTTTACGTGATATATTTCACCGCTTTGCTGGTCCACCGGCAGCGGCGCGATGATAAAAAATGCGCTGCAAAATACGGCGACGACTGGGTGAAATACCGGGAGCGCGTGCCCTGGAGGATAATGCCGGGCATATATTAATTGCGACCTACCGGCGGGGTGTCCGTCACATCACGCCACACAATATAAATAAATTTTTTGGAGGATTTGCAATGTCAGACACAAATGTACTCCCCCTGAGGGAGCGGAAGGGCGATTGGCTTTTCATCGCATTCTTTTCCTGCTTCGTGTTCACTTCTTTCGCGGCAGACCTGGTAAACGGGTTGATGAACCCGTCCCCGGACATCGGTTACGTGATGGCGCGCGCCGTGTACCACCTGTATGCGGTCAATAATGATCCGCTTCTTATCGCGAACCCGTCATGGATGAGGGCAATGTGTTTTATCTCGGCGTTCCTGTTCGGCCCCTTTTACATGGTTCTGGTCTATTCGTTCGTGAAAGGCAGGAACTGGATACGGCCGTTCGCGCTCGTGTACGCCGGCATGATAATCGAGAGCATGCTCGTAATCCTGTACGCGGAGTATGCGGGCGACAGCGCTCTCTTTACCCAGATGTGCCAGGGCGGCGTTAAGGCTGCCGACGAGCTGGCCCGGGCCGGACTTAACCCGGACCTGACCGTTCAGGACACGTTCAAGTTCCTGGCCTACAACCTGCCGTACAAATTAGTCCCGCTTATGCTCGCGATTCGCATGAGAAAGGAGAATCCGTTTAACCGGAAATTCTGAAGCAGACCGCATTCCCTCTCCGGCTGGAGAGGGAATGCGGCGGTAAAGTCAGATATGCATTGCTTTTTTGAGTCTCCCCGGGGAGGCTCGTTGTAACAGGACCGGTTAACGAGGCGCTATCCCTTTCCCTTTAAAAATTCGATCGCGTTATTCAGGAGGTACATCTCGTTGAAAAACTTGGAGATACCCCCAACGAACCGCTCCTTGATCATGCCCCGGGGGAGCTCTTCAATCACGCTTCTCAACTCGTCGAGATTCCGCGTTACTGTCCGGCGGTATTCCTCGAAGGCCTCCATACCCATCTCATTGACCAGCTTCCGCAATATGTCTTCCATGAGGAGCATGTTGTCCAGCATTTCGCGTACCATGTAGCGATGGCGGTTGTCGATCCCCTGCAAAATCTTTTCCAGGATGCAGACCCTCACGATACGGTATCCCATGCGAATGTTTTCCATGTTCCGGTCAACCGACGAGTCCGGGTAACGTGTAAAATAGACCCTGCCGAGCCCCATCATTTCTTCAGTGCCGAACGGAAAATTGCCGTCCAGGGATATAATTACATTCTGAAAATCATTGAAATTGTTTGCCGCTGCCAGTATATCCGCCGGCCGTATCGACATACATGTCTCCAGGAAAAGGATTGAACACTGGAATCTACGCAATTTGAGGTCAATTACAACCAAGGTATCTTAAAAGTAATCAAACGTCAACAGGTGAAGATATTTATTATCATGCCATACGGGCAGACGGGGATGATATTTTACTTGCAAAACTGACCGCCTCTCATATCCTTAAAATAGCGGTATTAATTATACAAGTTCTCCGCAGGCCATGACAGAGCACTATAGGAATCCGGTACCCACCGTTGACATCATCATTGAAATTGAAAACGGGACAGGTTTCCCCGGGGGCCGGAGCATCGTCCTTATAAAGAGAAAAAACCCACCCCATGGATGGGCGATCCCGGGCGGATTCGTGGAATACGGTGAAACCCTCGAGGCCGCCGCCGTGAGGGAGGCTTTCGAGGAAACCTCGCTTGAGGTCCGGCTCGTCAGGCAGTTTCACGCCTATTCCGACCCGGCGCGCGACCCCCGTCAGCATACCATTTCCATTGTCTTTATCGCGACCGCCGACGGAGCGCCGGCCGGGGCTGATGACGCGTCCGAAGCACGCATCTTCAGCATCGATGACCTGCCGTCGCCCATTGCCTTCGACCATGCGGACATACTGCGCGATTACCGGGAGCGAAAATACTGACGGGCTGGCGAAAGCCGGCGCTCATAGCGACATCCAGGAGAGAATGAAATGAAGATTTCAAAAGCCATGCTGAAAACACTCGAGATCACGCTCGACACCATATTCAGGGCGTCCAGGGCAGACCTGCGCGTTCACGGCCTCGACAATGTGCCAGACCAGCCGGTCCTCTACGTGATAAACCACTTTACCCGCATGGAGACCTTCCTGATGCCCTATGTCATCAAGAAACACGTCAGGAAGTATCCGATCTCGCTCGCGCACGAGTCGTTCTTCGGCGGCAAGATGGGCGAGTTCATGGACAGCGTGGGAGCGGTCTCGACCGCAGACCCGAAGCGGGACGAGACCCTCATCGGCTCGCTCCTCAATGACAGCCACCCGGTCATCATATTCCCCGAGGGGCAGATGATCAAGGACAAGAAGCTGGTAGAGAAAGGCAAGTACATGGTGTACAATACCGGCATGCGCCGTCCGCCCCATACCGGCGCCGCGCGGATCGCGCTCCTCTCCCAGTTTATCCGCGAGAAAATCAGAGTCTTCCACGAGCTGGGGGAAACGGAAAAAATAACCGCTTTCGCGGAGCGGTACGGTTTCGGCGTGGGCGAGGTGGACTCGATAATCAGCAAGAAGACCTTCATCGTGCCGGTGAACCTTACCTACTACCCTATCAGGGCGCGGGACAACGCCATCAACAAGCTCATCTCCCGCTTCGTCAAGAATATGGACGATCGGTTCAGGGAAGAGCTGGAGGTCGAGGGCACCATGGTTATGGAGGGCGTCGATATCGATATCAACTTCGGTAAGCCGCTCGAGGCCGGGGAGTATCTCCATTCGAACCGGAAGATACGGAACATGCTGGCCGACGACAGGCTGTACCTCGACAGGTCTGAGCTCAAGGGGCTGAAGCCCTTTCACCTCCTGGACCTGAGGTTCATGCACGACTACATGGACTCGATCTACGGCATGACCACCGTGAACCACGACCATCTCTTCTCATATCTGCTAACGCGGTACCCCTCCAACCACATAGGCGAGAACGACTTCAAAAACCGCGCATTCCTGGCGGTCGAGAAGCTCCGCGCGAGCGGAATCACCAACATCCACACGAGCCTCGCGCA
Organism: Spirochaetota bacterium; assembly: GCA_022704585.1. The sequence continues at coordinate 3,646 of JAKJGD010000190.1, forward strand.
GAAGCAGTTTTACCTCCTCACCGACGACCGCCATGATAAATACGACGCGTTCATTCAGGCGGCCTCGTCCCGCGGGCTCATCTCCCTGAACAACGGCGTCATCACGAAAAACAGACGCCTGTTCACGCAGATTTACGATTTCCACACCATCAGGAAAGACAATATTATCGAGGTGATAAAAAACGAGATCGAGCCCCTTGAAGTGCTCACCAGGGAGCTGAACCGCATCATGCGCCAGCCCCCCTGCTGGATCCGGAGGAAGATACGTCGGCATTTTATCAAGCTTGACCGCGAGCTGTTCGAAAAGGACTACAGCGAATATTATATACCGGGCGAGTCCAAACCGAAGGAGATCGGCCGGCCGTTCCACCTGAAGCACTTCTTCTCCCGTCGCGGATTCATCATGGTCCACGGCTACATGGCCGCGCCTGAAGAGATTCGCCCTCTTGCCGATTTTATTTACCGGAACGGGTACAGCGTGTACGGTGCGCGTCTGCGCGGCCACGGCACGGCGCCGGAGGACCTCGCCGGCAGGAACTGGGAAAAATGGTATGACTCGGTGAGCAGGGCCTACATCATCATGAAGAACAGCGTCCGCTCCGTCGCCGTCGGCGGGTTCTCGACCGGCGCGGGCATCGCCCTGCTCCAGGCGGCGAACAAGCCGGGCCGTTTCAGGGGGGTGGTCTCCATCAACGCTCCGCTCCGTCTCCAGAACATATCGTCCAGGCTGTCCTCCGCGGTGGTGATGTGGAACAAGTTTCTCTCCACGATAAAAGTCAACAAGGGACGGATGGAGTTTGTGACGAACAAACCCGAAAACGAGCATATCAATTATTTCCGGAATCCGGTCGCCGGCGTGAGCGAGCTGGGCAAGCTGATGAAGGTGGTCGAGGACCGGCTGAACCTCGTGTCCGACCCGGCGCTGATCGTCCAGGGATCGGACGACCCGGTGGTGAACCCGGTCAGCGGCCTGGAGATTTTCTCCCGGCTTGGCACCGAGCGCAAACAGCTCTTCCGCATCTACGCAAAGCACCACGGCATCCTCCGCGGAAAAGAGGCTGCAGATGTTCAGGCCCGGGTGCTGGAATTTTTAGAGAGGGTCTTTTCACGGTAGAAGGCGTGGTTGCCGAACCACGCGTCCCTCAGTGGACCTCGATGCCGATCAGGACGATGTCGTCGACGATGGGCGCCCCGTCCCTGAAGCGCATCGTCCGGTCGATGATGGAGTCCAGCATGCCGCTCAGGGTCATCCGGTCCGGGTCGCGGAACAGGTTGATGAAATCGTCCTCCGCGTCGAGCATCCGCCCTTCCGGGTTCACCGTGTCAGGAATACCGTCCGTGTAGAGAAACAGGCGGTCGCCCGGGTGCAGGGTGAGAGTTACATCGCCGAACAGCGTGTTCTCCTGCCAGCCGAGAAGGTTTCCCCTGGACTTTACGAACTCGACATTGTTCGAACCGCGCTGGCACAGGATCGGGTATGGATGCCCGCCCCGGGCGAAGGTGAAGGTGACCGAATCCGGGTGCTTCCTGAAAACGCCATAGAGCGCCGTCAGGTAATAGGACGGCATGCCCCGGAACACTTCGTTGTTGATCATCTCGATGTAT
>JAKJGD010000191.1 GCA_022704585.1 Spirochaetota bacterium
CCGTGCTGTCTTGATGCCCCGGGTTAGTAAATTGCGTAATGTAAAAGTTACAAGCTTTTTTTATGACGGGTTGCGCGGAGTGATCCGGCCATTAAAAAAATATTGACATGGACGACGCTACCCATCGTTATTATTCTTTAACTGTTACGAGATGCATTGGACCTGATGATACCCCGGCCCGGGACCGGCACTGTAATACCGGTATAAATACCGGAGGTGGAATTTTCCTGCTTGAAATATTGATTGTGCTGTCGATCATAGGCAGATAACACTGGAGGCTGTAATGAGAAGTAGTCTGGTTCGTTTATTACTGGCGGCGGCTGTTTTAACTTGGTGTATACCCGCATTTTCTCAGGAAAAACAGGGCGAAAAAGCGGCCGAAGTAAAAAAAGAGGATGTAAAAAAGGAAGAGAAGGACGGAAAGGACCCGAGCAAGCTCTACGTTGACCTGTCAGGCGTCATGTACCTGGAATGGGTCTACAATACCGGCTTCAATTATACCGGCAGCTCGAAGTGGTACAAGAACTCACGGTACGGGGTGTACGCGGACGCCTTCTTCCAGTCCGGAGGTGTTGATCCCCTCGTCGGCGTTCAGCCGGTCAATTACTCGAAAAAGAACAACACCACGGTGCGCATGCAGCGCGTCTATATTACCCTGAAAAAGCAGATCGGCGAGTATTTCAGCGTCAAGGTCACGACCGATATCGCGCCGAGCGGCCAGGATTTCATCTACCTCAAGTACGGTTTCGTCCAGTTCTTCAAGGAGTGGGGGACGCAGTTTGGCCCCGTATCGCTCAAGGCCCAGCTCGGCAAGATAGCCACGCCGGTCGTTGGGATCACGGACAACCTGTGCGACCTGCGCTGGCTCGGGCTTAATTACCTCAACAACTCGAAGCTGATGCTGAACGGGAACAGCTTCGACGACTCCGCGGACCTGGGTGCGGAGGTCGCGCTCGGGCTTCTTAACATGGTGACCCTGGAGTACACCATCACCAACGGCGAAGGCTACAAGTCAGACGACAACGAGCGGTACGGCGGCAAGGCGCATACCCTGCTCGTATCGGTCAACCCGGTCGATTACATCAAGGAGCTGTACGTCAACTTCTACGGACGGTGGGAGGACACGGATAAAAACGTGATCGATATCACCGATCCGACCGCCCCGATAAAGTACCAGGGCGTGGACGACAGGATATACTATGGCTTCGGCGTGGCGTGGTACAGCGACCTTATCAAGGCGGGGCTGAACTTTTTCGCGCCGGAGAAGCATTATTCGAAGACGGTCTTTGCGGACCTGACCAGCACTGACACCTTCTACGGCTACGTGCCGAAGCACCGTGTCAAGTTCTTGCTTGTAGATTCATGGATCAACCTGAACCTGGGCGCCGTCACCCCGGCCGGGATCCTCGTGGTGGGGCGCTGCTCCTGGGGCAAGGAGCTCTCAAGCCTGCTCGGCAACCAGCGGGAAGCCAGGGAAACGCTCCTCCTGGGAGGCGGCCTCGGCTACCAGTTCAACAAGTATTTCCGGGCGGTCCTCTACTACGAGACGATCAGGTACGCCCTGCATACCAAGCTCCATTATTTCACGAGGAAAGACCCGACCCCGAACAACAATGTGTACATAAAGCTCGAGGCGAAATACTGACAGGTATAATTGCCAGTTGCAAGAGTTCGGGATTTTTCAGGAAGTCTGTTTGCATTTTGTCATCGCGAGCGCAGCGAGGCGATCTATTCTATCATCACCGCACGTTGCACGTTGAAACATCAAACATTTTTTCATGATACTGCAGATTGCTTCGGGACCCTCAAAAAATGAGGGTCCCTCGCAGTGACGTGAGAACCTGTAATTCGTGCTATCACATTCGTTGTGGAGGATCCATGGGCATCGAAGAAACACTCAAGTCAAAAATACGAAACATACCCGATTTCCCGAAAAAGGGGATCGTGTTCAGGGACATCACCACGCTCCTCGTGGACCCGGAAGGGTTCCGCATGACTATAGACGCCCTCGTTCGCCGGTACTCCAACAGGGACATAGACGTGATCGCCGGGATCGAGGCGCGCGGTTTTCTCATAGGAGGGGCGGTGGCCTACGAGCTCAGAAAGGGTCTGGTGCCCATCAGGAAGAAAGGGAAGCTCCCCTACGAGACGGTCTCGCACGAGTACGAGCTTGAATACGGCTTTGACTGCATCGAGGTCCATATAGACGCCATCAAGAAGGGGGACCGGGTGCTCGTCATCGACGACCTGCTGGCGACCGGCGGCACCTCGCTCGCCTGCGCGAAGCTGATCGAGAAGATCGGCGGGCAGGTGGTGGAGCTCGCATTTATCGTGGACCTCCCCGAGGTGGGCGGCCGCGAGAAGATCGCGAAGGCAGGCTACAGTATGTTCTCGCTCGTGGAGTTCGAGGGCGAGTGACGCCGCCATTCATACAGCGCTATCGATAGCGCGACCGGCGCGTTGAGCGACTCGATCGCATCGTCGAGGGGTATCGACACCGCCCGCGCTTTCAGCTCATCGGGGAGGCCGGGGCCCTCGATCCCGGGAAGCAGCAGGAACCGCTCCGGGAACGCAAGACCGGGCAGGGGCTTCCCGCCCCTGTCCAGGGCGATCAGCTCCGGGCCGCCGGCCCCGAGGACCGACGGCAGCTCGTGGAGCGACGGTCCGCGCGTGATGCGGACCGCGAACACCGCGCCTGCGGAAGCGCGTACCGATTTCGGATGGAACGGGTGCGCCGCCTCCTTCAGCATGACAACTTCCCTTACTCCGAACCCCGCCGCTGACCTGATCGCGGACCCCACGTTCACCGGGTCCTGGAACGGCACGAGGAGCGTGCAGCCGGGGCCGGCGGCCCGGTCCCATTCCCCGATATCGGGCACGTCGACGACAAGGAGCGGGCCCTTTGTCTTGAACAGGTCGAGCTCGTTGAAAAGGGCTTTTTTAAGCACCAGCAGCGCGCCTCTCCCGTCAAACTCGCCGATGGCCGCGTTCATCGCCTCATCGCTCTCCGAATGGCCGTCCGCCAGGATCATCTGCCGCACTGAGCCGGCCCTGCCGGAAATGAGCTCCGCAACGACCTTTCTCCCGGCGACGAGCGCCCTGCCGCTCTTCCGTATGCCGTCGCTTTCATTCAGCCGCTTAAGCTCGCGGAACGAGGCATTGTCCGGCGAAGTAATGGCCGTGCCGGCCGTGGACGAGAGGTCTTTTAATATGGAATAGGTCCGGCTCGTCGCGGTGGATGTCTTTTCGTACACGATGATGCGCCGCCGGTGCGAGGTGCCGGGCAGCGCGTACTCCCGGTCTTCGGCCCGGACATAGGCTTCGCAGTTCGCCGTCGACAGCGAGCGGACGTCCTCCTCGGCATCGGGCCCTTTCATGAAGAGGACCCTGCCGCCGCGGGGCAGGAAGTGCGCCACGCGCGAGAGCGTGTCGTCGATCGGCTCCAGCGCCCTGGTAACGACGCCCGCTACCTCGAAGAACGACCGCGCCGTGACCATGTGCGGGTACACTTCCGTGTTTTCGAGGCCGAGCTCGCGGATGACAGTTTCCAGAAATGCGACGCGCTTTTTCCGCGGCTCGGACATGATGAGCGAGAGGCCCGGGTCCATGATTGCGAGGGGCACGCCGGGAAACCCGGCCCCGGTGCCGATGTCCAGCAGGGGCGAGGGCACCCGGACGAGCTTCGTGAAATATACCGAGTCGATGAAATGCTTGATAACGATGTCCTCGAACGAGGTGAGGCGCGTGAGGTCGCGGTCGTCGTTGTGTTTGACAAGCAGTCCGTGATAGAGGGTGTACCGCTCCAGCTGGCGCGGCGTGAGGTCGAAGCCGCTTCGATGGAACAGTTCCCGGATCTGGCCGCTTCCGTCCGTCATGGCCGGGTCATATCGTGCCGACCGGGGACGGCTCGTCCACGCAGAATTCGATGCATTTTTCAAGCATCAGCACGGGGACCGACCCGGCGGTGCTGAACTGTTTCACAACGAGGTCGTAGGGCCGGAAGCCAAGCCTGGTGTAGAGCATGAGGCCTGCCGTGTTCTCGCTCCAGCAGGGCACGATGATGCGTCCCGCCTTGTGGCGCTCGATAGCCATGCCGACCATGGCGTTTACGAGAAACCGGCCCGCGCCCTTTTTCCGGTGCTTCTTGTCCACTATCACGTTGCCGATCGTGCATTCTTTCCCGGGTACTATGTTGAAGATGTTTGCAAAGGCCACCGGTGCATTGTTCCGGACGACCACGGAGGAATCGGAGCGGGTATCGATCGACCTCTTTAAAATGTCGACCGTGAGGGGCCAGTCCGCCTCCGGAAAGGAATAGCGGAGGTCCTTCTCTTCTCCGAAAAAGCCGATGATGCGTTCCAGGTCGCTTTCCTGTACAGGTCGTATCTCGTATGAGGTCATGATTATCACCTCCCCAGGCGGTTTCGCAGATAAGCGGCCACCGAATGGGCCGGCACTGTCTCCTGTGCGCCTGATTCAAGGGCCTTTACCGTGCAGGTCCCGGCCGAAATCTCGTCTTCGCCGATCACGAGCACGAAGGAGGCGCCTTCCCGGTCGGCCTTCTTAAACTGCGCCTTGAAGCCCTTGGTCGCGGGGTCGAGATCGGCGGAGAGTCCGGCCGCGCGCAGCTCGCGTACCAGGGAAACGGCTCGCTCCAGTGCCGCGCCCCCCGTATGGGCTATGAACGCGTCTATGCCGTCCCCCGGGATATCGGCGCCCTCGAGGAGGAGCTCCATCCGCTCAACGCCCGCGGCAAAGCCCACGGCCGGGGTCGGCCTGCCGCCGAACTCGGCCACCAGGTTGTCGTAGCGGCCCCCGGCTGCGAAGGCGTTCTGGCCCCCGAGCCGGTCGGTCACAAACTCGAACGTGGTGCGGGTGTAGTAGTCCAGGCCCCGTACCAGCAGGTGGTCCTCCGTATATGCTATATGCGCGCCGGAGAGATAGCCTTTCACCGCGGCATGATGCGCGCGGCACCCCTCGCAGAGAAAGTCGGTTATCCGGGGCGCGTCCTTTTTAAGGGATTTGCACGACTCCTGCTTGCAGTCGAGGAGGCGCAGGGGGTTGCGGTCGAGCCGCCCGCCGCAGTCCTTGCACAGGCTGTCCGCGCGGCCGGCGTAATACTTTTTCAGATCCGCTATAAAGGCCGGGCGGCAGGCCGGGCACCCGATCGAGTTGACGAGCAGGGTGAAGCCCGTTATTCCGGAACGCCGCGCGATGTCGTCCATCATCGCGATGAC
>JAKJGD010000192.1 GCA_022704585.1 Spirochaetota bacterium
GACCTCGGCCACGATCTGCAGCGCGCTCGGCCCTCCCGTGAAAGCGAATACGATCCCCTTCAGGCCCGGCAGCCCGCGCCGGATGTCGTCGTTCAGCTGCTGGCCTATCGCCCTGCGAAGCGCCCGGGCATACTCCCGCAGGGGCGGTTCCACGCCCATGTCGGCGGCCAGGTAATCGAAATGATAGCGGTGATAGCGAAGCGCCTCCGCAATGATTGCGGACCAGCGGCGCCGGGCGCGGGCCAGGTACAGTGCCAGTACCGCCGTGCACGCGCACGCGCCTGCGATACCCGTTATGATGCAAAGCAGATTCCGCGAAACCACTCCTGGTCCTCCCTGCGGCATTACCTTCTTCACTAGGAGATAACGAATGCCGGCGCAACCATTTTCCGGTGCCGTCTGCAAAATTATAAGACGCCTGTCCGGCTGAATAAACAGGCACCGGCATGGCCGGGAGACCCGTGCCGGGCGGGAGTTTTATTATTGACATTCTTTTTATATGCGGATAGTTTCCTAATCTCTTAAATCCATCTGAATTAATTCTATTGAACCGTGTGCGGTGCTTTACAAAACCCGTTGGATATCGATTTTTTTTATTGGAGACAGGCCATGTTCATGAAAAAAGCGTGCATCATGATAATCGCTTTACTGTTCCCCGTAGTCACCATTCTTGCCGGCGATCCCGCGGGCGAGTTCGGGAAGATGATCAAGGATATCTATAATTTCGCGCCTTCGAAAGTTTCCGACGAGGTACGGAAGGCCAAGGCGGGAGAGATGGACAAGCTCTGGGACCTGGTAGGGTCAAACAAGGGAATCTATCTGCCCCTGCTGAGAAAAGAGCTGCAGGCGCCGGACAATAACCCGTTTTTTTATTTTGACGGCTCAATGCTGCTGCTGAAACATTCGACCAGGAAGGACGATTGCGAGACCGCCGCAGGCGCCATTGCCAGGTCGGACCTCGATGACATCCAGGGTTATAATTATTTTCAGGTTGTCCACGGGCTTGCCTGCATGAATGTCGACGTGTATCCCGCGGTTGATACCATGCTGAATTCGCCCGATCTGAAGGTCTTTGTCGCCGACCATGTGCTCACCCTTGGGCAGAATTATTCCGTGCTCTATTGCCTGCTCTGCATGGATGAAGGCGTGTACATGGACCGGCTCATCCGGAGACTGAAAACCGAGAAACATCCTGAAACCGTTAAGACAATTATAATGGCCATAGCCTATACCGTGACCGACAGGGGGCAGAAGGCGATTGCCGATTACATGGAATCGTGCAGGAACCGCGAGCTGAAAGAGTACGCTAAAACCTACAGCGTGCTTGAGACCAAAAAGAAGCTGCCGGAAAAAGAGGTCAAATCGAAGAGAAAATTCTTCCGCACGTTCCTGGACGACTTCGTGAACAGGAACTACGGGTCCAGGGAGTACGACTTCAAGGAGTATGCCGGGGACGCGTATTACCTGGTGAAAAAAGAAGACTATCCGAGGATCAAGGCGCTGCGGAAGGCCCAGGCGCAGAGGGTGAGCGACGAGGCGCTCGGCGAAATCGATTTTTTAACCATGCTGCTGCAATACTCGTTTACGTCCGGAGATTGACGCTTCCCATGGCATTCGCACTGTAATAATTGCCACAGGAGATTTGTATGCGAACTATGTTTGTTGTGCTGTTCCTGCTCGCTGCCGTGATTTCGGCGGGGGCCGGGACAAAAAGCAGGCTCATCGATGACATCGACAGGCTTGTTCTTCGATACGAATTCGATAACGCGGACGCGTCAAAGCCGGATCCGAAAAAAACGGACCCGGAGAAACTGTCGGCGATACTCGACACGAAACCCGATGAGCTTTCCGCATCGATTGCAGCGCAGATTCAGAAAAATCCCGCAGAATCCTACGCGCAGATTATCCGCGTGCTCGGTTCTCCCGGGCTCGCGGATCCGGCACTCTCCGTGTACCTGTGGGCCCTGAGCCATACAAGGCACGAGAAGTCCGCGGATGATATAATCGGCCTGGCACAAAAGAACAGGGATATCAGCGTAAAGTCGGTTGTCGATGCCCTGGACAGGATCGGCACGGAAAAAGCTAAAGACTATTTATTCGGCATGATCGGCAAAAACAAGGACGACAACGTCACATTCGCCATCCTGTCCTCCCTTGCCGGGCACAAGTATGCCAGGGCATTGCCGCAATCCGGCCTCTATCTGAAGGAAGACATGGACGAGAGCTACTGGAAGATGATGATCGTGTTCGGAAAATACGGGAGCGCCTGCGAGCAGTTCCTCATGGGTAAAATCAACGACCCTGACCGTACGGTGCGATACAATTCGATCTTCCTGCTGGGAAATGTCCTGCTCTATCCCGGCATCGCTCCCGTGGTGATGCAGCAGTATTGGGACGAGAAGGACGCCGGGATCCGCAGGCTGATGCTCACCGTGTCGATCAACCTCCTGCACGACATGGACGCGGTATTCGGGTTCCTGGGTAAAGCCGCCGAAACCGAGAAGGACAGGGAGACGGCGGAGATGGCGCGAAAATACGCGGCTGACAGGGCGATGATCGAGAAAAAGATCGCCGACTACAGGGGAGCGAAAAAGGTAAACAGGAAAGAGTTCCGGAAAGAATACGACAAGTCCATTAAGTCGCTCGGGAAAGAATGCGATTATTACGCCGTCAGCATCCTGAGCGATATCAGCGATGAGGCCAGCCTGGTCAGGATGCGGGAGAATTTTCTTTTAAGAAACTCGGATGAATGCCTGCTCGATCTCAACAAGCTGAACCTGCTGATACTGTATAACAGGTTTATCGTGAAGAAATGAGCGCCGGGCAGGCGGCACAGTGTATATGGTACAGGAACAGGTAAAACTCAACCGGCTGTTGAACCGCGTCCCTCTCTACGAGATCGCCCGCATACTCTTTTCCAAGTCCAAGGCCGAGGCCAAGGAGTTCTCCCGTGTCGTGCTGCAGCAGGTCTATTTCACCTTCAACCAAGCGCTGTTGCTGCTGACGGTACTGGCCATCCTGATCATCGCGCGCTCCTGCACCGCGGTGGCGACCGAGACGGCGGTCATGAAATACAACCGCGAGATAGAGGCGCTCGAGCTGATGGGGATCCCGGCGGTCGACTTCGTGTTCGCGCCGCGGATACTGGCCGGCGCGATCAGCAGCTTCTGCATGTCCTTCGCCTTCGTCATCATAGCATTTTTCGGGACCTGGCTCTCCAAGAACTGGTTCGCGGCGATGTCCCTCCGGCACCTCTACAACGAGATCTCGCAGGCGATAACCGCCGCCGACATCGTGTATTTCATCCTGAAGACGACCATCGTGGGCGCCGGGATCTTCTGGATCGCGTGCGCCAAGGGGCTCTCGCTGGGCCGGGGCTCGTTCGAGGTGCCCGTGGTCGCGATGCAGGCGGTGGTCGACGGCTTCATCTGGGCCTTTGCCACGCATATATTTTTTGCCTCGCTGTTTATCATGACGCACGGATTCTACCTTTTCTAGGGAGCGGGAATGGCGAACGCGCTGTTATCATTCAGGGACGTGGTCGGGGTCTCGCAGGAAGGCCCCCTTGACCCCGCTTTCCCCGTGAGCTTCGAGCTGATGCAGGGGGAGATCGGCGTGATCAGGGGCGGCATCAGGGCGTCCTCGCTGATACGCCTGGCCGCCGGCAGGGGGATCGTCATGAAGGGGGCCATGAGCATCATGGGGAATGCCGTGGGCGCGGGCGACGACCCGGCCCGGTATCTCTCCCTCAATTTCACGAAGAAGTTCAGGTCCTCCCTGGGGTTCTGCCACGGCTTCGGCGGCCTGATCGCCAACATGAGCATGGTCCAGAACGTCATGCTCCCCGCCCATTACCACTCCGGGCTCAAGGCCATCAGGCCGTTCTACGAGCTGGCGAAGGAGCGGCTGCGGGAGATCGGCGTGCCGGAGGAGATGTGGGTGCTGCGGCCGTGCGACGTCCCGCACGAGTTCCAGAAGCGCGCGCTCCTGGCCCGCGCGGTCATCCACCAGCCGGTCATCCTGCTCCTGGACGAGCCCACCAACGCGATACCCTGGAGGGAGACCCACCGGATCGTGTCCTGGATACTGAAGCAGAAGGAGACGGGGAGGGGCGTCCTGGTGGCGACCAGCAACGATCCGTTCGCGGGGCTCATCGGCGACTGGATGGTGGACCTTGACACCAATACGATCATTAACGGCAATGACGCGATACAGCGGCACCTGGGGGACCTGGCGTCCCGCGGCAGCGCCCTGCTGAAAAAACAACTAAAGGCGGGTGACGGCAATGCATAATAAGGCACTGATCGGAACGATATTCATCACGCTGGTCTTTATCGGCAACGTCCTCTACATCGGCAAGAAGAACCTCTGGTTCGAGCCGAAGAACAGGTACTGGACCGTGCTGAAATACGGGGAGGGGCTCCGCGAGGGCACCCTGGTCACGTTCAACGGCATCAAGATGGGCGAGGTGTCGGAGCTCAGCGTGAACGACGACAACATGATCGAGGTGAAATTCTACGTGCGCGAGTCGCTGGCCGAGAAGATATCCGCCGAATCGCGGGTGCGGGTGACGCGCTCCATGATGATCGGCGACAAGCGGCTCGAGATCCTGCCCGGGGCCCGGGGCGCTGCGCCCCTGCAGAGCAGCAGCTACATCCCCGGCGAGGACGTGCGCGAGCTGTCCGAGCTGCTGAGCGGGGGCGAGCAGCTCCAGCGGATGATGCCCCAGCTCATACGGCTGCTCAACAATATCGACATCATAACCACCAGCGTGGCGGAGAACCCGGACCTGATCGGCAAGGTGGGCAAGATCATGGACGAGGCGTTCGTGCTTCTGAAGACCGTGGAGCGCTCCTGGCTCTTCAAGGGCAGCTACAAGGAGTTCCAGCAGGAGCAGCAGAAGCGGCGGCCGGACGCGTGGAAGGTGGAGCATTGATTGCACCGGGTTTTAACCCGGCGGCATCAGGGAGGACCATCTTACCATGTCATCCCCGCGAAAGCGGGGATCCATTGGTCAACATGATGAATTATTTGTGAGATATTTCTGGTTTATGCGCCGCCCGGCGCAAGGGTTCACCTCCCATGTCATCCCCGCGAAAGCGGGGATCCATTGGTCATCAGGTTCATTCCTGGGTTAGCTGTTCAAGGTTTGTACGCCGCCCGGCGCCGGGTTATGACCCGGGGCGGGTCGTGCATTGTTATGAGGAGAGGGGCAGCAACGCGGCTGCCCCTCTC
>JAKJGD010000193.1 GCA_022704585.1 Spirochaetota bacterium
CGACCGCCTGCGCATGAAGGAGGTCTCTCTCCATCTGGCTGTTCTTGCTTCTGAGCGTCTCTTCGCTGATACGGAGCGCCTCTTCGGCCTTTTTACGCTCCGTGATGTCCTCCTTGATTGCGATATAGTGTGTTATCTCGCCTTTCGCGTTCATAATGGGTGATATCGATGCGGACTCCCAGTAGGATTCACCGTTCTTTTTTATGTTATGGAACTCTCCCCGCCAATCCCTGCCAGAGCTTATTTCAACCCACATGTCCCGGTAAAATTCATCCGGTTGTTCACCCGACTTCAGTATCCTCGGGTTCTGGCCCCGCGCCTCGGCAAGCGTGTAACCGGTAAGACTGGTGAATTTCGGGTTGACGTATTCGATAGTGCCCTTCCGATCGGTTATGACGACGGTGGAGGGGCTCTGTTCGACGGCAATCGTGAACATGCGGATTTTCTCCTCCGCTTCAGCCAGAGCGGCGTTGTTCCTGCCGATTATACCCACGGTATGAGCAGCGCCGGAATGCCCCCCGCGGTAGCGCACAGTCCGGTATCCCGGTTCCGGTCCGTCATTTTTCATGACCGCCACCTCGCAGCGGACCGGCCTGTCGTGACCGTCGCCCGAACAGCGCTCCGCCCGGCCCCGATCCTCCGGAGAAATAATAGCGGAATAATGGCTGCCGAGCACTGCATCCGTGCCCAGGCCGGTAATTCGCTCGAAAGCAGGGCTGGCATAGATAAACCTGTCCTCGCTGTCGAGAACGTACACACCCATATCAATCTCATCGAAGAGGGAAACGTAGAGCGCATCAACAGCGATGTTTTGGGACCGTGACGATGTCATGGGATAAATATATAGAAAGAAACAATGATGACAATTAAATTTTTTCTTTATGCAATTAAAGATCGTGCAGAGGAATCATCCGGCCACGGCCACCCGGAACCCGTAATAAGGACTTCGCGCCGTAGGGCATTTCCTTAGTCTGAACTCCCGGTTGCGCTGGACCGGTTCACTGAGGACCGAACCGCCTCTCAATACCTTGTATACCGTCCCGAAATCCCGGTGATCGCCTCCTCCGGGATATCGGTCGTACCAGTCCTCCGTCCATTCCCACAGGAGCCCGGGAGGAGATATTTCACCAGCCGATGCCCCGATCACCGCATTAAGAAATTCTTCCTGGTCCGTTATTCCCGGTGCGCTCAAGGCAGACCTCCCGAATTCCGGAACACCTGCGATCCGCGCGAAGGCCTCCCATTCCGCTTCGCGCGGCAGCCGGGCCAGCAGGCCACGGGACGAAGAGAGCCATCGGCAGTAGGAGGCGGCGTCATTCCAGCTCACCTGCATCACCGGCACGCGTCCGTCAGAAGCATACAGTTCATCTCCGGGGCCGGCGAACGGCCTTCTCCAGCAGACGCCGTCTCTCTTCCGCCATTGTCCATCCACTGAAATCCAGCCCCATCCGCCTATTTCAGCTTCGGTCAGGTACCCGGTAGAAGCGGCGAACCGGTTGAATTCGGCGCGAGACACCAGCCGCTTCGATATCATCACGCGCCGAATCTCCTCGTTGTGAGCCGGGCATGACGCGTACAGGAATTCCTTCTTTACGGCATGAGATCCCGCGCCGTCCCAGTTCCGGTCGACGGCTTCACGCTCAAGCCCGATCGTATAGCTCCCTTCCGGGATTATGACATATGATTGTTCGTTGTCAATCATCGTTCAATCTCGACGAAGTTGAATAATTGAACCGTGCACGCATTGCAACCGGCCGCAGGACCGGGCGACCCCGCAGCGTACTCACTTTAATTTACGGCATCGACCAGACTGAAGCTGTCCTTGCCGTCCAGGGGAAACTCGGCATTCAGGAACGTTACAAGCAGCTGCACGTCCCTCGAACTGTATGCGTGGGTCATCTCGTTACAGATGGCGTTTGCGAGCGGCACGGCGTACTTCTTGTCCTTGCCGGGCAGGACAATCAGAATTTTATTCCTGTCATATCTCACCGAAAAATCCCTGTCGCTCAACCGCGTTTTGATGAATTTTTCGAAGTACGCAAACATGCCCTTTGTCTTCTCATGACCGAACAGGGCATGGAAGCGTTTATAGTTCTTGATGGACATCAGCACGAGCGATACGGGTATGTTGAGGTCCCGTGCGTTCCGGATCTCGTCCTCGATCCGGTTGTACACGCCTTCGATCGTATCTATATAGCTGCCGCGGCGGTACTCGATCCCGCGTAAAATCGAAATATAGGGAAATATGAAGTCCGTGAACTTCATGATACGCGCATGCACGGTATCGATATGTGCCGTTTCCGCCAGGTCGAAGAGCATGATGAACCCCAGCAGGTTTCCGCCGAGCTTGAACATGAAGATTTCGGACATTGACATGCTTCTCAGTTGCCGTTCGGTAAAAATTTCGATAAGTGTTTTAGACCGGTAAAAATCATTGAAAATGACCGGGCTCTCGGCATGCGAAAGCTCCTGGACCAGGCCTGAATTCGCCGAGATCCGGAACTCATGCTCATCCAGCTTCAGGCTGTCCTCCGCATCGGCGACAAACAAGGGGTAATCTCGCGAGGCTTCGTCAAGGGCGAAGATGGCAAATTTCTCAATGCCGAGCTGTTTGAACTCGTCGCGGATAATGTCACGTATCCGCAGGGCCTGGCCTGCCGTCTCAATGTCGCGCCTGACCTTGTCGACTGCCACGATATGCGATCCCGGGCCGGAGCCGGTTTCCGTCAGCTCTTTATACCGTATCGAACGGAAGGAAAAAGCCGAGTATTCCGCAATGACATTGAAAAATCCCTTCTCTTCTCCCGTGTAGTCGGCCGAGTTCAGCTTGTTACCAAGGATAATGACGCCGAGCACCTCTTCGTTGAAAATGATCGGCACCAGCAATCGAGCATCAATCGATATGTAGGTGTAATAATCGTCGCTGAAAGCAGTGTCGCTCTTGTAATCTTCAACATCTATGATCTCTTTGTTAGTTATGAGCTCCCTGAGGATGCCGGCGGCCGGGCTGAAATCCAACTCATCCCGGTTGACGCTCACGCCCCGCGACTCGACGATTTCCCACATTTCCGTGTTCTCATAGTTCGGCAGCATGATGGAGGCGGAGGACACGCCGATCTGTCCCATGATTGAAAAAAGAATGACATCAAACAGCTCTGACGTGTTGCCTGCCCGGAGGATGTCCTTGCTCATCTCGTACAATACTATGTTATCGAGAAGGACGCCGCTTTCTTCCCAGCCCGCCGCGGGCTGCGCCGTTTCCCGTCTTTCTGCCCCGTCTCCGTCATCTGGCCTTATCGTAAACCTGGGTTTGCGTGCAGCCTCTTCATCGTCCCCGCCCGCTTCCGATTCCGCTGTCAAAGGCCCGGTTGGAGCCGGTGTGGCTGGTTCTGCTCCTTCATGCGCCTCGTCCTCAACCGAAACGAGGTCTTCGCTGCCAAGGTACAGGATATCATCGTCCGGAAGAATGGGGTCAGAATTTCCGACCATCCCCTCCTGATACGGCGCACCGGTCTGGGCCGGTCCGGTAATTCGGTCCATAATCGTCTTCTGGCCCCTGCCGGCCATGTCGTTCTTATAGTGTAATGCCTTTTCGAGTAATCCCATGGTTACACACCCAGTTCATTAAGTACTTTCAGGTACAGGTTGAAGTAATCGGAGCTTGCGAACTTTCTGATGATCTCTTCCGGCAGCCGTTCAAACAGGCCGTCAAGATACTTGAGCAGAGTCTTGATGTTGACCTGTTTCTGCTCCGGAAAGGTTTTGACAAAGCGCTCGACGTCAGCCTGGTCTTCAAGTATGACGACTCGGTCCGTGATGTCGCGGATCGGATCTGCTACCGGCGTAACCGCCGCGGGCTCATGCACCTCGGGCGCGGAGGGCGTGACCACCGGCTCCGCCATGGCGGATTTTATCACCTCCGGAGCGGCCGCCTCCTGCGCGCTTTCTTTCTCCTCATTCCAGGCGAATGAGCGCTCAACGAGCGCAACGACCTCGACGTCCGTCTTTCCCGTCCGCTTCTTCAGCTGCTCCCGTATGTGCTGTACATCCTCTTCGAAAATCAGAGCGCTCGAGGCGGAAACATCGTTCTCAATAGAATCCCGCTCGACATCAATAAGGCTTCCTTCCGCCGGAAGAAGATACCGGTAGCGCCGGTCTTCTTTGGCGCCGACGCGGGTCTCCCTGTCAAATTCATACAGGTGGTACCGGTCGTAGAGATTGACGTCCCGGTACTCTCCTTTAAAGAGCATGTCTTCAATTGAATCGAATTCATCGGCAGTCAGCCCCAGCAGCTCAAGCCGCGTTGATACGGTTTTCCCGCCCCTGGTACCGAAGAACTCGTCAATCTCGCGTATGTAGCTGCTGTAGTCCTCCTCGACTATAGCAGTATGGATGTAATCCATCTCCTCATCGCCATACTTGTAATCAAGGTCTTCGAACATTTCCTCATACGCCGGCCGAAAGTCGTCGGTTACGGTCGCAATCCGCTTCCGGTCTTCTTCCGCATCCGCTTCCCTGAGCAGATAGGAAGATCCTTCGTCCACCTGTACGATCCCGCTTATGATCTTTTCGAGTTTATTCTCTTCGAACACCCCCTCGACAACGGGTTCACCTGACTGCATTTCATCGATAAACACCGCCCGTGCGGCCGGCCTTCCATCCTGAACCTCAGGCATTATTTCATCAGGCGAAGGCCTCCTGGTTTTCTTCAGAGCCGAGAGATGAACGTCTGCTGCGCGGTCGGGCAGCGGGGCATCAGGCTCCCTGATCGTTGTGATTTCTTTCTTCAGAGGCGCGGCATCCGTGTGTTTCTCTGCCACCGCGAACGACTTCTCTTTCTCCGCTGCCGGCGGCATCACGATCCGCTCCTCCGGTTTCTGTACCGGCTCGGCGATGACGGCCTCGCTGTCCGGCATGTTCCATATCATGTATTCATCATTAATGCCAACATATCCTTCCGGCACAGGAGCTGCCTGCTCTTTTACTGTAGTCGGCGCATCTTTCGCGGATACTACCGGCTCCTCTTTTACTGCACCAGCCGGTTCGGGTTCAGTGGCAGGCGCCGGCCGGGAGATTTCATCGGATGCGAGATCATCCAGCGACATCACCCTGCCTTTATCCATGCCTGCGGTTTCGTCTTCCGTCAGCTCGCTTATGCGTTCTCCCGGAGTTTCTTCCTCTGTTTCCGCCCGGCTAATTTCCTCAGTAACGGACCCTGCC
>JAKJGD010000194.1 GCA_022704585.1 Spirochaetota bacterium
CCACCGTTGCCGATTACCGCGCGGCCATGACCGGGAACACGGCAATGATCTTCTCCTGCCACCGCTCGAACTTCACGATGCAGGGCTTTATCGGGAGCCCGCGCCTTGCGGAGCTTGCGGCCCTGAAAAACGATTCGGTCATTTTCGTGCGCGACCTGGGAAGCGGAAACATGGCCCCCGACCAGGGCCTGCCCCGGCCTTTCGAGCCAACGGTCCGGTATGAGCTCGAACAGGGTCCCGACCTGGTCTGCTTCAGCGGCGACAAGCTCCTGGGCGGGTGCCAGGCCGGCATCATCGTGGGAAGGAAGGAGCTGGTCGCGCGCCTCAGGAAAAACCCGCTCATGCGCATGATTCGTCCGGACAAGCTTACCTACTTCATATTGCAAGAGACCCTCCTCCGCTATGTTAACGGCGAGGCTAACGAAATATCGTCCTGGCGGATCATGACGCAGGGAGAAAAGGAGATAGCGACGCGTATAAACCGCTTCATGAGGATCATCAAGCACCCTGAAAAAGCGCGGTTCGTCAGCCGGACCGGGACCATGAGCACCGTCGGCGGCGGAGCAATGCCCGGTTACCGACTGGAAAGCAGGGGCGTCAGGATCCAGGTCCCGGGCCGGGGAGCGGATGACGTGTACGCGTCCCTGCTGGCGGCCCCGGTACCGGTGGTCGGCATCATCGCGGACGGCGCGTTCATCCTCGATTTCCGCACCATACTCGACCCCGACGTGCCGGCCGCCGCGGCGGCAGTCGACGCGTTGCTTGCCGGCGGCTCGGGGAGATAGAGATGAACGTTATCGGCACGGCCGGGCACATTGACCACGGCAAGACCTCGCTTATCATGGCGCTCACCGGTATCGACTGCGACCGGCTCCCGGAGGAGAAGGCGCGCCAGATGACCATCGACATCGGCTTCGCGCACCTCGAGCTTCCAGGTTTCGGGACCGTGGGCTTCATCGACGTGCCGGGGCACGAGCGCTTCATTCGAAACATGGTGGCCGGCGCCTGGGGGATCGACCTGGGGCTCCTCCTGGTTGCGGTTGACGACGGGTGGATGCCGCAGACCGAGGATCACTTCCGCGTGCTCCAGCTCCTGGGCGTGGAGCGCATCGTGATAGCGCTGAACAAGATCGACATCGCCGGCGAAGACATGGTCGCGCTGGTCGAGGCTGACGTGCGTCAGCGGCTTGCGGGTACGCCCTACCGGGACGCCGACATTGTGCGTGTTTCCTCAAAAACCTGCGCCGGCATCGATTCGCTCAAAACGGCGCTGGCCGGAAATTTAAAGAAGCTGGCAGAGGCGCACAACGCGGACAAGCCCTATCTTTACATAGACCGCATTTTCGGATCAAAGGGCCACGGCACTGTCGTGACCGGCACCCTGCGCAACGGCCTGCTGCGGGAAAACGACCCGGTACGGATCGAGCCGGGCGGCATCGAGACGCGCATCAAGCGGATCGAGAGCCACCACAGCACCCTTGCCGAGGGGAGCCCCTCGCAGCGGACGGCCCTGAACCTGTCCGGCGTCTCCGCTGATGCGCTCAAGAGGGGGCACATCCTCTTTCGCACCGGTTTCTTTACCCGCTCCCGGGAAGTCCTGGTGCGGATACGGCTGCTTGAAGGGCGGCGCGAGCTGAAGAACAACTCCGGCATCGAGGTCCTGATCGGTACGGCCGCAGTGCGCGGGAAGATGATTTTCCTGGCAGGCGACACGGCGGCCGCCGGGGTGTTCCCGGCCCGGATCAAGTTCGAGGAGCCGTGGTTCTGCTACCCGGGCCAGCCGTTTGTTCTCACCAGCCCGGGCGGTTTCAGAATCATCGGCGGCGGCATGGTGCTCCTGCCCGGGTATGACGGGAGGAAACACCGGGCGCGGGCAGAGCAGGGGCTTGCGCGGCTCTCCGCATATTCCTTTGAGGAGAGGCTGTCATTCATCGTGTTGGTGCTGCGCTGGATAAGGCGCGGGGATATCCACGGGATGCTCCCCGAGAGCCGCGCGTTCATAGATGAGTCCCTGGATTCATTGCTCAAACGAAATGCCGTCAGGCAGCTGGGCGATTATATCATGGACTCGAAAAGCCATGACGAAGCGGTCACTGCAGTCCTCGATGCCGTGAAGAAGCATGTCGGGATCAATGTGAAGGAGCTGTCCGATGCAACCGGGACGGATCCGGAGATCTGCAGGCTGATCATTGCCTCTCTCGCTGCGGAAAAAAGGGTGACTGAAAAAGAAGGCAGGTTTTTCGAAGGGAGCGGGAGCCCATCTGTGACGCTTTCACCCGGCAAGGAGAAGCTCCTTGAAACGGCCCGCGCAAACGGGGGCGCCGGTTTAGAGATGGAGCGGCTTGCCGGGGAATCGGTGAAGCGTGATGCCCGGGAGCTGATCAAGCTCGGAATGCTGGTAAGCCTTGACGGAAATATTTTGTTTCATTCCGATGTGTACAATAAAATGAAGGATACTATTGTCGCATTATTTGACACCCGGGCAAAATTAACAGTGCCTGAGGCGAAGGAGGCCGTGGGTCTATCCCGTAAATACATTCTTCCACTACTCAACAGGATCGAGCGCGATGGCCTGATTAAAAGGCTTGGCGATTTTCGCATAAAAGCATGATAGAATCCAGCATTATTTCACCGATGTATATATTTTAGCCCACCCGGGCTGAATATTTTTTTTATTTTTTCCATCTTGATTTGAAAATCACCCTGAAAATTCGTATATTATTCTGGATGTCCTTTAATTGCCATAATCTTCCAGATAATCGATATCCACTGTAGCATCATTGTTTTTGAAGATTGATACCAGATGTATTTGTCATGAGAGCCACCTTAAATAGCAAATCTTTGATCATTATTGCAATATTACTGATTGTACCTATTCCATTTTTTCCGGCCTGCATGGATGACGATTTCGACAGGGCCATGAAAATCGAAGCGCTGCCTCTGGAAATAATAATTGCAGACAGAAATGAACCGGTTCCCGGTGATGACGGCCTGATAACCAATAATACTATATCCAATACAAGCGTCCAGCTCCTCTGGTCGCCTGCTACCGATGTGGAAACAGAGCAGGGCGATCTAGAGTATTGCCTCTACATGTCCCCGAGCAATAATATATCGACGCCGGCGGAAGCCCTCCGCAACGGAACTGTGGTCCATGTCTGGGATGCGGGGATGGTAACGGCTATCGTGACCGGGTTGACCCCGGCCACGAACTATTTTTTCAACGTGGTGGTGCGCGACGGTGACGGGTTGAACGCAGCGTATCGGACCGTCTCGATCACGACAGAGACGGACTCTGTCTACATGTTCCCGGCCGGCTCCTTCCAGGGAGATTTTGGTGCGGCGAAGAGCCTCAGTGTCGTCCCCGTACGGGACACTATTGATTCCCTGTGCATGCAGGCACGGCTGAACGACTATTCCGACCTGCCCTGCCTGAATGTACGGGCCTTTATAAGCGTAAGCGCATCAGACGCAATTGCCGGCATGCCGGGCAACTACGGTGTGCCGGCCAACAGGAAAATCACCGGACCGACCGATGCAACGGTGGCTGACTACTGGGCTGACCTTCTCGACGGAACGATTGCCGTGACTCTTTCAGAGGGGGAGGTCGCCCCGGATGACTGGTGGTCCGGGTCTAAATCTGATGGCACGTTTGATACCGACGACAATTGCAGCGGCTGGACATCGACGGGATCGAAAGGCGTGTCCGGGAAAAATAATAAAAGTAACAATGAATGGATAGCCGGGAATGTGCCAAACTGCAGCGCAAAACAGCTTGTGCTCTGCGTCTGCTGGTAGGGTTCCGGATCCTGTGCAGCTTTCATTTCTGTTCCTGTCATATCAGCCTTCCCCGCGTTATTTTCCCGTGTAATATAATACCGAATAAAAATTCGTTGACTCTACAATCAAGCTGGGTAAGGTATTTGCCATGCGCACGTTTATTATTACCATACTGGTGCTGTCTGTTGTCGGCGCATCCGTATCCGCCCTTCTGCTGTACCAGCATTACGTTCCGCAGACGGAATTCGGAATGCTGGCATGCGGGGGAGACCTGATCAATCCATGCAGGATCCTGGCACGTTCGGGATTTGATACGATTTTCGGCTTCCCTATCGCGGGCCTCGGTGTGCTGGTTTATTTATTCATGATCATTGCCATCGCGGTCACGATGATCTCGGGTGAGAACAGGTATCCTCTCTGTTTCGCCGTCCTGCTTCCTGTAGGCGTCCTTTCCGTTATCGCTGATATTATCCTCGGCTCAGTGCTGATCTATCTGGGCCTGGCATGCCGCCTGTGCATAGTAACCTACACTGTCAACATCATGATATGTATCTCGTTGTTCTTCTGGTATCTCGCGCTGGAAGAAGAACACAAGGACCTCGGAGCGCTGTACCGCGACCTTTCGGCCTATCTTGGCGGAAGGGACAACCGTCCCCTGGTGATGAGCTTTTCCTTTATCATGCTGTTCATGTTCCTTTTTATACTGTTTTTTACAGCGTACATGGATATTCGTTCGGAAAAGGACGATGCGGCAAAGTCCCGCATCAGGCAGTTCACCGAATATTTTTATACGCGCGAACAGGAGACCCTCGCTCTGCCGGAAAGCATCATGACCATCGGTGCCCCCAATGCCGAGATTCGGATAGTAGTGTTCACGGATTTTCTCTGCTCTGCATGCCACCGGCTTTATGAGGTGGAAAAGTCAGTTCTCTCCCGGTTCTGGAAGCATGTTCGCATTGATTATTATTGCTTCCCTCTCGATAATGTGTGCAACATGCATGTGCCCGGTACAACATATCCCAATTCGTGTACCGCGGCGCAGGCCTTCATAACCTCAGCCCATAAAGGTTTCTTCCCGAAGCTCCTGGAATATCATTACGAGCATTACCAGGATAACATGACCGGCTTCAACCGGGGAGACGCACTGGCATCGGTGAGGAAGTATTTCACGACCGTGTTGCCGGGCGGATACGACCGGTTCGTCCAGGAAGCTCTGACCGAGAGGATCAAGCTGATGCTGTATGAAGACGTGGAGCGCGGGGCCGGGCTGAATGTGAAAGCCGTGCCGACCCTGTTCATAAACGGCAGAAGGCTTGAAGGCGTACCGGATGCGTCGCTTCTTGAGGCGGTTCTTTCTGAAGAACTTGAAACAGGGCATCGGTAAAGCGTGATCTCAATGAAAACAACAGGCGCTCGTAATGCGGGCATCGTTATTTT
>JAKJGD010000195.1 GCA_022704585.1 Spirochaetota bacterium
CGGAGCGGCCTGCAGGTATAGCCCAGGCTGTCGCACCCGCGCTTCACGATCTTCGGATTGTTTCCCAGTATGTCCCAGGTGAGCTCCGTCACGTTGATGATCTTCTCGACCCGGTCGAAGTAGGGGTCCAGGATCTTCTCGCTCATCGCGTCCAGCCCGAGCTCATCCCGCCATTTTTTTAAAATTGCGCCGGGCGTGCGAAAGCAGGTTGCCGAATTTACGGTGCTGGTGCCGCCGATGCATTTCCCCAGCGTGATTGATATGAACGGTCTCCCCATGGTGCCGGTGGAGCCGCCTCCCCGGTACAGGTTCTTCATTCCACTGACCGGTTTCCCGTCCCACTCGTTGACCGTGTAATGGCCGCCCTCCTCAAGAAGCACCACTGAGAAGCCTTTCTCCGCGAGCTCCTTGGCCACGACCCCGCCGCCCGGGCCGCTTCCGATAACGCACACGTCGCACGATTCATGAATATCGCCGTCGTAGTCTTTATAGGTGCGTATCATGATGCCTGTCCTTTTTTTAAATGACACCAGTCATGAACATAGCCGGCAAATCGCGCCGTTTCATCGCTATCGTAAAACGCCAGCATCGTGACCAGCTTGAGCAGCAGGATGAACATGCGCCGGTAAAAAAAGGGGCTCCGTTCCATCGAGCCGAGGAACTCCATCCCCTTTCGCTCGTCCAGGCCGGTAAACAGCCTCCCCTTACGGAGCAGGGCGCTGAACTGCACGTAGTCAAGAACCAGAGGGAATATCTTCCTTATGGCGGGGTCATAGCTCTTCACTATCTCATCCGCCCGCGGCAGGAGGTCATAGTCCGCAGCTCCCGGCCCGAAGGCGCCGCCCCGCGGAATTATTGCGTTCATGACCGCGCTGAATATTGCGCCGTATCTTCCCCTGAGTATCCTCAGTCCAGCATTCTTTTCCGGTGCCATCATGCGCCTTGTCCTCCGTTGGAATCATGCCGGCCTCAGGCCGGGCCGGTACGTGTTACCGTGAAATAAAATGAATTGAACGCGTGCTTCCCGAACCTGAATATGCCCCGGCCGAGGTACCGTCCCTCCCCGGTCCTCTTCAGCTCATCGTTGAGAGGCCTGATGAGAAAGCAGTTCCCTTTCCGGTTGTAATTAATGTGAAGAACGCGCTGCCCGTCGCCCAGGACCGAGTCCTTCACGCCGGTCTTGAAGCTGCCGATCCTGAGAGAGCCCAGGAACTCGTTATAGCCGCCGGAACCGCCGTTTTCCAGGGAGACGTCATCCGGGAAAAATTTCCTGTGACCGAAGAAGCGTATGCCGGGCAAAAAACCGGTGACAAGGCGCACTTCATAATAGCCCCGGAGCTCATCTTTCCCGGGCGTCACGCCCCTGATGAAGTCATCCTTCAGACCCATCTAGCCCCCCTGATGTTTTGTACCGGGACCGGCTGAAGCACATGGCAAGCCGGTTATCGTTCGGAGATGACAATCCCGGCGCTGCGCCCGCTACATGCTCCTCTTCAGTAGTATGATAGTGAGATCATCCTTCCAGGGCTGCCCGTTCATGTGACGCTCCGCGTCGCGCACAATGCAGTCGACGGTCTCCTGCGGGCTCCCGACTGGCGCCGCACGGAAGGAATCAGCCAGCCCGTCCTGGCCGAAATGCCTCCGATCCGCGTTCATGGTTTCGACGAGAGCATCGGAATAGAGCAGTATCTGATCTCCCGGAGCCAGTGAAAAGGTGATCTGCTCAAAGAAAATCCCTTCCTCCTTTATGCCAAGAAGGGGTCCCCTGAAATCCCCGTCATCACGGTTGATCATGGAGACAGAACCGTCATTACCGCGCCGGCACAGGAGCTGCGTGTGCGCCGCGTTGGCATACTCGATCCCGGACTCCCCGAACCTGAGCAGCGTGCCGGTGAGGAAATTGTCAACATGCCCTATCTCTTTCCCCAGCGCCTCGTTGATGAGGCCCATGACTTCGTTCAGCGGCACGTCATGGCACGCCCTGAATATATAGCGGACAGCGGAAGACGCGATCATGGTGATGAGGCCGGCTGACACGCCGTGGCCCGATACGTCAAACAGGGACACGCCGTCCAGCCGCCCGTTCGATTCGTAAAAATCGTAGAAATCGCCCGATACCGGCGTTACGGGCCGGAAGTGCACCGCGATCTCCCACTCCCTGACAGAGGGCGGGTTCCTGGGGAAAATACCGGACTGGACAAGAGAGGCCATCTCCATTTCGATGTCCGCGATCCGCTGCATCTCCAGGAGCTTCTTCGTCTCGCGTAAATCGTATCCCACGAACACGATACCTATCAGGTCGCCCTCCCGGTCCCGCAATGCCGACGCGGAAAGCCGGACCGGGATCGAGCCGCCCGCCTTCATTTTAAGCTTGAATTCGTCGCTCAGGCTGGCCAGCGCCGTCGTACGGAACCTGACGATCTCATCGTCCAGCCGCTCCTGCTCCGCGACGAGCAGTGCTATCGGCACGCCGCGGATCTCTTCCTCGCTGCGCCCCATTGCCTCACAGGTATGGGGGCTGGCCTGTATGACCGCGCCGTTATAGTCGGTCATGATCAGGTGGTCGCGCATGGTATTGATGATCTCTTTGGCGGCGATCGTGGTATTGAGGTTCAGGAGCCGGTACCGCTTGATCGCGTACCAGAACCCGTACATCCATATCATGCCGAATATCGGCGCGGTGAGCGGTACTATCTGCACGTTCAGGGCAGGCAGGATATTATCCGAAATCGACCCCAGGGAGAGGGCCACGAGGGAGGTCGAGAGGATTATCTTCACCTGTTTTTTCTCACGCTTGAACGGGGAACGGCGGCCCCAGCGGTAGAACACTATGCCCGCGATAGTCATGAACAGCACGTACCACGTGATGAAGGCTATCATCAACCACAGGCTGATATTGTACGATGGGACCCATCCGCCCGGAACCTTCGTGAGGATGTCGGGCCCGATAAGGAAGAACGCGATAATAACGACGCTGACAGCCGAGGTGCCGTACATGAGCGTAATGGTGATCGGGTTGAGGTACCGCTCGTTGCGGGTCATCAGGAGAGCGAGATGGAGCGTAACCGGGCTGAACAGTGACCAGCCGATGGTCGAGAACACGTACCAGAACAGGGCTTCCTCCCTGAACTGGCTCGAATTCATGAAAGCAAAGGTAAATGACCAGAGCGCGAAGGCGCAGCAGAGCAGAAGGAGCAGCCGGTTGACGGGCGACCTGCGGTCGAGCCTGTAAGTAGCGAATCCCAGGTAGAGATAGTTGATACAGGCAAAGAGCAGAAGGATCGGTATGAGCTTCAAGCGGAATCTCCGTTCACGTTTTCCGGTGTATACATTATACCGGATACGTTCCCGTTTGTCGAGAGTAATTGCCGCAGCGGAGCTTATTTTTTAAGCGGATCGTTCTGGCCGCCTTTGTTTTTCCTGAAAGCCTGCGGCGACATGCCGCTAAAGCGTGAAAACGCCTCGTAAAAAGCCGATTTCGAGTTGAACCCGACCTCGAGGGAAATCGCGAGCACCGTTTTTTCCGGCTGGTTTACGAGCATGTCCCGCGCGTCCCTGATCCTGAACTGGTTTACGAAGTTGCTGAAATTCGTGTCCAGCCGCTCGTTCAGGAGCTGCGAGAGCTGGTGCGGGGTGATGGACAGCTCGTCCGCCAGGTCGCGGAGCGTGAGCTGGTCGTCGGTATAGAGGCGTTCTTCTTCCATGATCCGGTTCAGCCTCTTGATCATGCCGGAGACGTCGACCTGGCCCAGCAGGGACCTCTCGTAATACTTTTTCTCCGCCTCGAACATCAGGAGCTGCAGTATCTTCGGGTGGCGCTGGCTCGCCACGTAGGCGCCGATCACGAGCAGTCCGACCAGGTTCGCGCCCCATCTCAGGAGGGTGTGGGAGCCGGTCAGGTAACCGGCGATCGTTACCACGGACACGCCCGCGACCACGAACATGCTCAGGATCATGACGTAGAAGACCGCGGTAGGGCTTTCGCCCCTTCCCGGCAATAATTTCTTCAACAAAAAACCCATGTACACGAGCATCAGCGCGCCCGCGCCGGCAAAGACGGCCCGTGCCGGCATGCCCCAGGGCGACGGTGTTCCGCGGAACAGGTCGGCCATGAGCGCCAGCTTGTCCGCGTCCGGCATGGCAATATAGAAAACGTCCGCCGCAAGGCCGACCGCAACCGGCAGGAAGAGAAATCCCATGCTCCGGGGCATCGCCTCAACCGAAAGTATCACTAGGTAATCGGCGCAGTAGATAACGGGCGCCATGAAGTAAAGCGCGGTCATATGGAAAAAAAGGAGGCGCGGGTTTGTAAAATTGATATTATTGACGATCATGCATACCTGGAACAGTATGAGGCTCAAGCAGACAAGGTACGAGAAAAGCACATAGTTTTCAAAATACCGCTTTCTCCCGCAGAGCTGTCCGATCGCGAAAAGGAGCGACAGGCCCGCGGTGAAGAACATGAAGGCGGCAGAAAGGAATTTAATACTCAGTACGTCCATATGGTCACCGCATGATGAGAGATAGAATAAAGAGTATCTCCACCGCAAGGTGGAACAGGAACGGGAGCCAGATGCTCCGTGTTCGCAGGGCAAGCCACGAAAGAAGCGGCGACCCTACCAGGAGCCCCAGCGCTTCGACCGGGGGCTTAATGAAATGGAAGACCACCTCGAACACCCACACGATAGCCGCGGCAATCAGGGCGGCGTTCTTTTCCGGTATCTTCTCCCGTAATCCTAGTGCGTAGCGCAATCCCATCAGGAGAAATCCGCGGTGAAGGAACTCCCAGCCGGTAAGCGTTGACGAGGTAAAGATCATGAAATTTGCGAACCTCCCGGCCCGGCCGCCGTCCGGTCCCGCGAAGGAGCCGGAATAGAAGCTGAAGTAGCCGCTCATGAAGTATATGCCGGCGAACGCGGCGACCAGCACCACCGCCCCGGCGACCAGCACGCGGGCCATCCCGCGATCGACGCGGGGCAGGCCCAGGCCGATTTCGGACAGCGGGACCTTCAGCGCGAGCAGCACTGCCAGCGGGAGCGGTATCCTGAGTAAAAACCAGGAGAGGTAAAAGAAGTCTCCCACCACGAGGGCGCGCGCGAAATAGGTGCCGATGAGCTGGGCCGCCAATGCGGTAGCGACAATAACCATGAACGCGGGGACCGCGGGTGAACGCCGTG
>JAKJGD010000196.1 GCA_022704585.1 Spirochaetota bacterium
CTGTATGGTATGAGTTTCCTCGTACCCGCCGATTGTTAAAAGGAAGTTACCGCGGTCTGTGCGGGCAACGGAATCCACTCGCTTGTCTATCAGCCTCAGGAGCCCCATCTGCGGCAGTTCTGAATCGAAGATCTCTTTCAGCCTGAAGCCAGGTACAGAGGCCGGCATCATAGGGATCTCGAAAACAGGTACACCCAGGAGTTGGTGGAGATGCGCCAGGATGACCTGGGTTCGTTTAATTCCGAGAACCGCCGGGAACCCTACGGAAACCGCGTCACACAGGCGGGGCTTGATCAGTGCAGCCAGTTCCACGCGGGTCGCCGACAGCTCCAGGGCACGCGCCAGATGTACGGCGTGGATCTCGGTGCGCCCCGACATGCCGGGAAATTCGACGCGCAGCGGCCGGATGGCGGGCCATTCTTCCTGCAGTGTAGCCGCAATCTGCCGCGCGCTGAACTCCTTGAGCCCTTTAAAGTCGACGATAAGACAGGGCGCTTTCTTTTCATAAGCCTCCACGCCGGCCCACATCGATTCGGGGACACAATAAGAATATTTCAGCGTGCCCATTGAGGTGATCATCTTCTGGTTGAGATTCTTATCATAATGGAACTTCATCCCCTTCGCATTGAGGAACGATACGATTTCATCGAATGAACGCTGAATGTTCTCGTCACTGACTCGAGTGTAGGGATGATGCGATCCGGATGCCCTGAGGGCTGCCATGGCATCCCAGGGACGGCTCCACAGTTTTTTTTCCTCAACGGGGTACACCGACAACAGGTCGAAAAGGCCGCTGGTAAACAGAGTGCCCCCGGCGCTGCCGGCCTGCACGGTAGAAAGCTTCCGGTTCACGGCGAAAAGCGACGCTGCCATACCCGCTATTCCGGAACCGATGACCATGATATCGAAAATATGTTTTGAATCGTAGTTGTGGGATTTAGGAAGTGCCATATATGCCGTGCAGACTCCTTATTTCGATTGGGTGTACAGCTCTTCATCGAAGAGACCGCAGTGGATGGATTCCATTAGCTCTGCCTGGATCATCTGGTCCCCCCAGAGGATGGCGTGAATTCCCTTCCACCGTTCCTGGAAAAATCGTCCGATATCGGCGAGCCCTTCCCGGGTTTTGAATTCGCCGCATTCATACAGGTAGGCCAGCGCGCGGGGACCACAGAAGGCCCCCTGGCAGGCTCCTCTGCCAAGTCGGGTTCTCATGCAGATATCAACCAGGCCCGGCTTTTCGTTCGAATGCCTGAGAGAGGCGATTACTTCGTCGATGGCCGTCTTTGTGACCATTTCGCATTCGCAGATCATGATGTCGTCTGTATTGTGTGAACGCATCCATTTCCTGGGGGACAGGCCCGGTTCGGTCCACTGGCAGTCGTCGGTGACGGGAAGCATCTCGGTCCTTGTGAGGCAGGGTGCCGACACACCCATTTTACCGCACACCTGGTCTGAGGTTTTCTCGGCCATGAGCCTGAAGGTTGTGAGCTTGCCGCCGGTTATGGTGGTGAAGTTCTCCACATTATCCTTGGCGTGGTCCAAAAGCGCGAACCCCCGGCTCACCGACCGCCCGTCGCCCCCGCCGCTTTTGCCAAACAGGGGGCGGACCCCGCAGTAGGCACGTACGAAACGGCTCTTCTCCAGTACGGGCACCATGACGGCGCCTTCGCGCACAATCAGGTCCGTTTCCTCCACCGTGGGATGTATGACATCAGGGTCCTGCACCGGAGTCGATGTCGTACCGATGATGGACACCGTGCCGCCGGGAACAAGAATGTCGGCGTCTGACGGCTTCCGGAGACGGTTGATTATCCGATAATTGATCCTGTCGTTGGTGACCAAAAGGGTGCCCTTGGAATACTGCATTTCGATGTCGATGCCGGCCAGGCGGCACACCTGGTTCGCCCAGGCCCCGGTCGAGTTGACCACCTGTTCGGCCTCAATATAGAACTCTTCTGCAGTATCGACGTTGCGAAGCAGTGTGCGCTTTATTTTTCTTCCGCTGATATCGAAACCGATAACGCGTGATCTCCTGAGCAGCCGCGATCCCCTGGACACTGCCTGGCTCATGTTTAGAAGGGACAACCTGAATGGATCTATGGAGGCGTCCTCGACCTTGTAGGCCGCTATGACGTTTTTTGACAAAGTCGGCTCCAGGTAGCGCGCCTCCTCGGGAGTTGATGGTTCGCAGGGTACGCCGCACTGAGCGCAAAAGGACGGATAATCGGCTATGAATTTTTCGTCGTCCCCACCGACAGCAACAAAGAGGCCGCCGGTGTCCTCAATGCACTGCGGCATCAATTTTTTGATTATATCCCCTTCCTGTTTGCATTCCCGGGCCGCTTCCTGATCGTTGGACACGTAACGTCCGCCGCTGTGCAGGAGACCGTGGTTGCCGCCGGAAGCGCCGGAATTCAAATCGCCCTTTTCCACGAGTATGCACTGGATACCGCGCAGCGCCAGGTCCCTGGCTATTGCCGTCCCCGTTGCGCCGCCGCCTATGATGAGAACCTGAGTCTGCAATTCAATTCTCCTTATGACTAGATGTTACGATTAATCAGTCATATTTTTTGTCAATACTTATAGGATGTTTTTTCTGCATTTAGTGTATCATGAATGGATTAACGATATTTCGTTAAAGAATATACTCGTATAAGTATTATAAGATTACAATAAAAAATACCGGACTCCCGGTATTTTTATAGGTGAGGATATGATTTGCGGAAGACCTGCCAGGCATCAAGCAGGTTCGGTATCGGGCCGGCATATTCCATCCCGCTGGGATGGAGAGAGTAATTTCTGAAACAAGCGGGGAAAGTCCGGCGGATATATCGACTGACGCACGTTGAGGGACGCGGCGTAATCGTTTTGACCGAAGATCACACGGCAGGACTTCCGGATTAAGACGGATGTCAGAGGGGGAACACGGCCCCAGCCTTATCGGCCTTTTCGCATCGCGAAAACTGCCGCGCCCAGCGCACCGATAATCTGAGGATCGACCGGGAGCGCCGTCACCTCAACGTCCAGGATTTTGCTCAGTGCCTTGACCAGTCCCCGGTTCTTTGCGCACCCTCCCGTAACGGTTACTCGTGGCCGAACGCCGATCCGCTTCAGGAGGGTAAAACAGCGCTTCGCGACCGCAGACTGTATGCCCGCGGCTATCTCGTCCGGCGGGTTCCGCTTGGCCAGGAGGCTCACCACCTCGGTCTCGGCAAAGACGCTGCACTGGGCCGTGACCGCTATCGGCTTCCTCGCTTTCATGGAAAGCTCCGAAAACTGCTCCAGGTCCATCCGGAAGATACGGCTCATCCCCTCCAGAAAACGTCCGGTCCCGGCAGCGCACTTGTCGTTCATTGCGAACTCCATTACCGAGCCGTCTCCGTTAAGTGAGATCCCCTTCACGTCCTGCCCGCCGATATCAACGATCGTTTTTATCTCATTGTTGCAATGAAACGCGCCGGCCGCATGGCAGCTGATCTCGGAGATGTTTTCGTTCGCGAACGGCACCTCGTTCCTGCCGTATCCGGTGCCCACCAGGTATGCCAGGTCCCGGTAGCCTTTCAGGTCCTCCAGCTGCGCGCATGCCTTCTCAAGGGCGTTGCGGGACGTCTCCTCGGGGTCAATTTCGCTCGGCACGATACAGGACGCGACGATGCCGCTCTCGTCAAGTATTACCGCTTTGCCGGTCGTTGATCCCACATCGCATCCGCCGAAATACTTTTTCATATTACACCCCGTTACATGTAATCTGCGGCCACCATGCCGCGCTGACTTTTCAGACCGCCGCTCAGGGCGCCAGTCTCTCCGCCTTCATCACGTTTTCCATGAAATGCTCGACCTGCGTGATCATTCCCTCGTGCGTGACGATCCTCGGGTCGGAGAGATCATAGTCCAGAATGAGGAGCGGGATCCCGGCCTCGCGGCACATCTCCCTGAGCACACCGTTCAACGCGGCGGTGTTTTTGCATCCGACATGTCCGGCGACCCAGATCATGTCCAGGTCAAACTGCCTGTAGATCCTGAATATGTCATCGAGATAATTCTCGGCCGGGCCGCGGGTATGGCGTGCCATCGGCCCCTGCATGATGATGTTCCCCATGCCGCGCAGCATCGAATCGGGCGACGACGTGTCGATGAGGGGCAGGCTGTTATAGGTCATGCTGTCTATGATGAGCGTGACACCGTACGTCCGCTCGACCCAGCTAAAAATGTCCAGGAAATGAAGGAATGGCGGGTTCCAGAGCACCGCCCGGTACTTCTCATTCCTGACCGCGCCCTTCTTTTCCTCAAGATTTTTCCGGCACATACCCACGAGGCGCTCATACAGCTTGAGGGACCCCTCAGAGCCGGCGCAGATGTTGAAATGCCAGAGGTGCGGAAGATATACGGCCTCCGCGGCCAGCGGCGCCGGACGCGTCCGTATCATGTCCCATATCTCCATCTCGAGCTCGGCCATGCGGTTCCGTCGCTCGCAAATATCCCTGAACCTGTTCCAGTCCATGCGGCCCGGCGTGCAATTCTCGAGCCACGCAATCATCTTCTTCAGATCCTCGGTAAAATATCGCGTGGCACGGTCGTTGTAAAAATTAAAGGGGACATCGAGCCTGTATATCGGGGCGTTTAGCTTTTTTTCTATCAATTCGTATGATGCCATCCCCCCGTCGCAGGGAAGGTTCGACGCGACTATGGCCAGGACGTCCGGCAGCTTCCCCTTCAGGGCCATGCCCATGGTGCTTTTCGGCAGGCTGCAGATATCGGGCGGAATTCCCTCGTTTTCACTCGCGTCTATGTACTCTTCCATTGCTATCGGATCAAGCATGGGAAGCAGTATGCCGAGCACTTCCGTTGTCCAGGTATTCAGGCCCATCGCCCGGGCTATTTCCGTGGGGACCATGTCCTCGTTCATGATGAGACGATCCGGGTGCAGAAAGACCCCTTCGAGAAGATCCCCGATGTTGCAAACAACCGTATAGATGACCAGGCAGATCGCCTCCCGGTACAGCCCCGCCCTTCCCCGTACCATGCGCCGCATCAGGCCGTTAACTTTCAGAAGGTACCAGAGCCAGTCATATCTCCGTATTTCCCGGACCATGTTTACAGGGCCATGCCTCAGCCCGAGACGCACGATCCTCAACCATATTAATATCGAGTATTTGATGAATATGATCTGGT
>JAKJGD010000197.1 GCA_022704585.1 Spirochaetota bacterium
CCATACGAGACAATGGCATTGATGCTCAAGATCGAGGACGGGGGCCAGAGCCTTCTCATGAAGGGCGCCGAGGACCAGTGGCGGTTCATCGACCGGAAGCACTATGACACCAGGACGACCTATAACGAGAACTTCATCGCCTTCATCGATGCCCTGGTGCAGTATTTCAAGAACATGTATATACCCCTCCTGGACGGCACTACTGTCGTATTCAGGGATACCACGCGCCAGGAAATAGAGGGGGCCCTCTTCTCGTTTATGTACTTCCAGGGCCACCTGGGCGTGTTCAACAAGATCCTCGACGAAATGCATTTTTTCAGAACAAAGAACCCGACCCTGGCGCTGACGAGGGATGAAGCGAAAAAGATGCTCAGGGGGCAAAGCGGGTCGCAGTCCGGCATCGAGAAGTTCATCCGCTCCATTGGCGACTGTTTTTTCCTGATCGCCCGGGAGCTGCAACGGGTCCTTGACCGTCACCGCCTCTGGTCGGCCGGGAGAACGGGCCTTCCGGCCGACGAACTGATTCGCGAGTCCCTGAAAGAGGGCGATATGCCCGGGACGGCAGAGAGGGGGAGGCCCCTGCCGTTCTACGACTGTGTTGTCAAGGAGGTCGAGAACGGGACAGCGCTGACGCGCGAGCTTTCCGGTAAAAGACTGATAGAGGACTCCCTCCGCGACGGGATCTTTGTGCGCATGTGCGCCTTCGCGTACCAGACGGCTTACGAATGCATGAGCGAGCGGCTTGCGCGGGAACTGGAAGAGCGCAATAAGCTGATGAAACTGATAGAAGAGACACCCGAATAAAATTCGCCCCGGCCGGAAAATTTCTTTCCATAACGGTTCCAGTCCCTGATTGTGTCTTTGGCCCTGTTCTCGCCTGATGTCTGGTTTCATATGTCATTGCGAGGAGTCCCGATACAATCGGGACGACGACGCACCCTTTGACTCACTTCGACAGGCTCAGCGCAGGTCGCTCAGGGACCTGTCGGTTGCCGAGCGCTTGCACTGAGCGAAGTCGAAGTGCAGCCGAGGCGCGCTTCACTGGGCTCGCGATGACTTGCATATAACATGAATGGGGGCTGATGACTGAAAATTCCCGTACTATCAGATTATGGAATATGAATCTTATAACATACATATATAACGGCATTGTGGGCCGTTTCAGGAACGAGGGCGGATATAGGGACATCCTGACCATCGCGGTGCCGCTTATTTTAACCACCGGCTCGTGGGCCATACAGAATTTCATAGACCGGATGTTCCTGAACTGGTATTCCACCGGGGCAATGGCCGCATCAATGCCGGCCGGTATGCTGAACTTCACGCTGGTGAGCCTTTTCATGGGGACCGCGAGCTATGTCAGCACGTTCGTGGCCCAGTATTACGGCTCCGACCAGAACAGGATGATCGGGCCGGTCCTCTGGCAGGGGCTGTATATATCGATCCTGTCCGGCGTTATAATCATGCTATTCATCCCGTTTTCGGACGCCATCTTCGGGCGGATCGGCCACGAGAAAGCCGTGCAGGAATACGAATCCGTCTATTTCGGCATACTATGCCTGGGCGCGATCCCCCTGGTCGCCTCGTCAGCCATGTCCGGATTCTTTTCCGGAATCGGCAAGACATGGATCATCATGATCGCCAATTTTGCGGCAACTGCCGAGAACATCATCATGGACTACCTGCTGATATTCGGTAATTTCGGATTCCCGCGGATGGGGATGAAAGGCGCTGCCGTCGCCACGGCGCTCTCCTCCTGCGTTTCGCTCGCCATATACGCCGCAGTCATATTCCGGCCGAACTACAGCGCGACATTCGATACGCTGAAGGGATGGCGCTTCAACCCGGCGCTCTTCAAGCGGCTGTTGCGGTTCGGGCTTCCGAACGGCATCCAGTTCTTTCTCGACATGCTCAGCATAACGCTTTTCATCCTGATAATCGGCCGGCTCGGCACCGACAACCTGGCCGCAACCAACATGGCGTTCAACGTAAATACCATCGCCTTCATGCCCATGATCGGGCTTGGTATAACGGTCTCTGTCCTGGTGGGCCAGTACCTGGGAATGAACGATCCCGCCCGGGCGGAGTACAGCGTGTACTCCGGATTGCACCTGGCAATCGCGTACATGGGGGCCATCTCGCTGGTATATGTCCTGCTGCCCGAGGTATTTATTTCCCTCTATGCTGCAGGCGCGGACCCGGAGAGCTTCAGGAACACTGCGGAGCTCGTACGCATACTCTTGCGGTTCGTGGCCCTCTATTGCGTGTTCGACGCCATGAACATCATTTTTGCATCGGCGATCAAGGGGGCAGGGGACACACGCTTTGTCATGCATGCGATTATTCTGCTTTCGGGGCTGGGGCTCGTCATTCCCTCGTGGCTGGTCCTGTTCGTCTTTGATCTGGGATTATACGCTGGCTGGACCGTATTAACGGTCTATGTAATGCTATTGGGGACGGTGTTCATGGCGCGCTTCCTGGGAGGGAAATGGAAGCAGATGCGGGTCATCGAGGAGTCGCCGGTCGCCCTCCCTCCGTCCATGCCCGGGGGGCATGCGGGCACAATAGAAGTCTGACCTGCCGGTAAGGCGTCCGGCCTATTCCTCTTTTTTAGCGTTTTCACCCGGGGCGGGGGTCCCGCTGCCGGTATCATCAGCCTTCGCGATCTCGGTTTCCTGATTCATGATTCGGCGTTTTTCCTCTTTTTCCACACGCCAGAGGTACATCCGCTCAGCCGTGCTGCCGGTCATTCGCTGGGCAAGCTCCTCGAGGATTTCGTTTACCTGGAGCAGCTTGAGACGCGTATCGTCATCGAAAAACTGGATGTAATCGGTCTTCAACTCGAACACGAGCTGGCCGACCTGCATGATCTTGAACGACATTTCAGCAGACAGCTTCTGTTCCATCTTCTGCTTCTGTGATTGAAACAGTGGCATGGGGCCTCCTCACCGCAAAAATCACCCAATAGTGTATGGATCGGCCATTATCGTCAAGGAATAATTTTTAGCCATCCCGTATGGAGAATACAGTATGTGACTTTGATTTCGTGAGTCCGCGATGCCGCAGTCAAGTCAACATACGGTTCTTTCCCGGTTCCCGTGTGCCCGTATGCAAAACGTCCCGGCCAGGCTGTTGCGGTGTTAGTCAGCCGGCATCCAGTCGGGGTCAGAGTAATAATCTGGCTTGTTATCAGTCTGTTTGCCGGACAAGAATCCTGGAGCCATACAGTATAGCCCGGGGCACACTGTGTGAAAGGAGTTAGCGGCATTCAGTCGGGAGTAATAGTAGTTGGGAAACACAGGGACTTAATAAAAGTGAAATAGCAGAAAAATGATGTGCTGATATATTTTATTGTAAATGGATTATTATATTATCAGGACCCGGGTGCTGCTGGATTACCCGGATTGAAATACGGTGTCAGAGTAAATTACAGGGTCAGAGCAAGGGTGTTATTTTACAGAAAAGTTCTTTATGTTTAAATAAAAGATAAACATTGTTTAAAATATTGTTCAATTTAATAATTTTTGTGGCCGGTAGAATAAAATCACTTGCATTATTATTTATTCGTTTTAAGATACCTGCTGCAATTGATGCTGGGAATACCAAATTTTTGAAATTATAATATCATATATTTATTTTTATATAGATTAAATAAAATAATAAATAATATGAAAAAGTTTTTAAATATTATAATATTAATTTCAATAATAGTGTCCTGTAATGCCCTGGATTCCTCTGCAAAGATAAAAAAATCAGCCCTTTCCGGATCATGGTTTTCTTCAAATCCGAATGAGCTCATTTCGCAGATTGACACGTTCTTTGGAAAGAGTGATATTTATAAAGGTAAAAGCCCTCTCGTTCTCATACTTCCCCATGCAGGGTATGCGTATTCCGGGAAGACGGCAGTTGATGGTTACCGATTCCTCGGTGCCCCGGGAAAGAGCACCTGTGAGGCGGATCTTGTACTTTTGATCGGGCCGTCCCATTATGCCGGGTTTCGAGGCTGCATGCTTCTGGATGTCGATTATATTGAGACACCGCTCGGGAAGGTGAAGATCAACAGGGAGGCCGTGGGCCGATTGTCCGGCGACAGGCTGTTCCGGAAGGACCCGGCGCCCTTCGAGCTTGAGCATTCTATCGAGATCCATCTTCCCTTTTTGCAGAGATTATTCCGCGAGAAGATGGCCGGAGACGTACAGGTGCTTCCCATTCTCGTCGGTGAAATAGACGATACCGAGGCCGTGCGGGCGGCAAGCGCCATAACCGCTGCGATCGCGGGAGCAAGGCCCCTCTTCATCATAAGCTCGGACTTTACGCATTATGGAGAGGGTTTCCGGTACGAGCCGTTCAAGCATACCGATGCGCGGACGACCACAGCGGAATTGAAAAAGCTCGATACGGGCGCCATCGATCTCATACTGAAGAAGGACCTGGCTGGTTTTTCCGGCTACTGCGATAAAACCGGCATAACCATCTGCGGCAGGAACCCGATCAGGATGGCGCTCGCCCTGCCGGTTGAAGGGTTCGAGGCAAAGCTGGCGGGCTACGATACCTCCGGCGCAATGACCGGTGATTATTCCAGGTCGGTCAGCTACGCTGCCATCATGTTTTCCGGCAAGCTCAGGGGATCGCGTGCCCAAGCCGGAGATCAGGAAGAGCTTACACGGGAGGACCGGGCGTATCTTTTGCAAAAGGCGCGGGACAACATCTCCTCGTGGCTGGACAGGGGAAGGGGGATATCGATCGCCGCCGCCGATGCGCCGATAAACACGCAGGCCAGGCGAGGCGTGTTCGTGACACTGAAGAAGAGCGGGTCCCTGCGCGGTTGTATCGGGTACGTGACCGGCTTGAAGCCCCTGGTACTTGGAGTCCTGGACAATTCGTACAATGCGGCGTTCAAGGACCCGCGGTTCGAACCTCTCACAGCAGCAGAGTTGAAGGAGATTGCCATTGAAATATCAGTCCTCACCGTACCTCAAGAGGTACGATCGGTGGATGAAATACAGGTCGGCAGGGACGGTCTCATAGTGGAATGCGGGAGCACCCGCGGTCTGCTCCTTCCCCAGGTCGCGACCGAGCAGGGATGGGACCGGGATACGTTTTTGGACCAGACCTGCTACAAGGCAGGGCTCCGTCCCGGGGCCTGGAAGGACGCCG
>JAKJGD010000198.1 GCA_022704585.1 Spirochaetota bacterium
AACCGCCGGCGACAGCTATCAGGGCGGTAACGGCGATCCAGAGCAAGACAAAAGCTGGTACAACCAGCACGATTAGAATACCGGCATCTGGTTTCATGCAGCTCTCCCGTAATAATCCATCAGAATAGCAGGGCCCCGGGGCCGGCCGGGTTACTCCGTTACCGGAGCCTCCAGGACCTCCATCTCACGGTCAAATTCCTGCACCTTGACCTCGAGCTCAGTTATCAGCACCTCCAGCTCATCGAAAAGCGAGTCAATCTCGTTCCTCATCTGATGTATCTCCCTGGATAACTGAGCGATGGTCTCGCCCTTCCCTATGCCTGATGCAGCAATTATGTCGTTGTTCAGCGCGGTGAGACGCCGCTCTTTCCTCTCGATATCCGACTCAACCTCCGAAATCTTTGTCTTGAGCGGGTTGATCGACTTTGATTTTCGGGAAAGTATATCCGCGCGAAGCTTGCGAGCGTCCCTGCGGTTTACCGGCTCACGCTCGGATCGCACCACGTGCGCGGCTGCAGATTCTCTCTGTGAAGGGTAGGCGCGCTCTTCCTCCCATCCTATCTTGTCAAGAAAACTCTGGTAGCTCCCCTCGAACACCGACACACCGCCCCCCTGGAACACCACGAAACGGTTTGCCAGGGTGTGCAGGAACATCTCGTTGTGGGTCACGATCATGACCGCTCCATCGAAGTCGTCGATGGCGGCAAGCAGTGCGTCAGACGATTCCATGTCCAGGTGGTTGGTAGGCTCGTCCAGCAGGAGCAGGTTCGATTTCTGCGCCAGGATCCTTCCCATGAGCACCCTGCTTTTCTCTCCGCCGGAGAGCACCCGTATGCTCTTGAGCGCCATATCGCCTTCGAACATCATTGCGCCGGCGATATCCCGGGCCCTCTGCCGCTCGCACCCCGCGCTCATGATCTCTTCCTCTATCGTAAAGGAGTCATTGAGCCGCAGCACGTTGGTCTGCGCGAAGTGCCCTATGCTCATATCCCCATGCGAATGGACCGCACCCGACCGGGGCTCAAGCTCTCCGGCCAGCAGGCGGAGAAGCGTGGTCTTGCCCTTGCCGTTCTTTCCAATGACGCAGATCCGGTCGCTCTTCCCGATGGTGAGGCCGAAGTTCCTGATCAGGTCCTCCTCGCCGTACGAGAAAGAGAGGCCGTCGACGGTCATGAGCACCTTGGCGGGAAACGGCTTGTAGGTGAAAGAGAAATCCAGGGTCTTGATCCTGTCAAGCTTGTCCAGCCGGTCCTGTTTTTCCAGCTGCTTGATGCGCGACTGTACCATGCCGGCAAGGCGGGCCTTGGCGCGGAAGCGGGTGATAAAGAGCTCGACTTCCTTTCGCTTTTTCTCATCGTTGATGCGCGTCTTCTCGAATATCTCCTCTTCCTTCAGAATCTGGTTATAGTATTTGTCGGTGCCGCCTTCGATGCGGCGTATCTTCTTGCGGTGGATTCCCATCGTATGCGTGGTAACGCTGTCCATGAAAGAGCGATCGTGGGTTATAACCATGAGCTCGCTCTTCCACTGCCGGAGGAACTTCTCGAGCCAGCGTATCGAGACAATGTCGAGATAGTTGGTCGGCTCATCGAGGAGCAGGAGATCCGGCTCCGATACCAGCACCCGCGCGAGGCCGAGCCGCACCTGATAACCTCCGGAAAATTCCGACGTGTTCCGTCCCATGTCCTGCTTCGTAAAACCGAGGCCTGAAAGAATTTTTTCGGCCATCCACGTTTCGCCGTGAAGATGTTCCGGCAGCCCGCGGCAGGCCTCGGAAAGCACGGTCTGCTCGGAGAACAGGAGTTGCTGGGTGACGTATCCTATCCGGTAGTTGCGGGGAATGGATACTTCACCCGAGTCGGCCTGCTCCTCGCCGATGATGATACGGAAGAGCGTGGTCTTGCCGTGTCCGTTCCTTCCCACCAGCCCGATGCGCTCTTTCTGGTTGATGTTGAAGCTGACATCATCGAACAGGAGCTGGCTTCCAAAGGATTTCGATAGATTGGCTACTTGAATCATGGCTCAATTTCAAACGGGACAATAGTTGTGGAACGCTCCCTGGATTTCAAATAGTTTTCCTTATAGTATCAGAATATTGCATGCTTCGCCCCTTGATGGCGATAACTATCGACCATGCATTTATTTTTATCACACGGAATTAGAGAACAATATATTGAATATCCAGTCATTTCTGTCGAAGTATTGACAGCCATATAAAACTTCATTTGCATAAGATCACTATCTGTTAAGCCTTACTCTGAGTAAAAATACTGGCGATAACTATCGCCAAATCCAATTCTCTGCCACTCCCGAATGTAGCGATAACTATCGTTCGCTTATTCACAGAAGATATTTTTTTGTTGACATTTATACCTACCGTCGGTATTTTTTAAACAGGTAAAGAATAATGACAAAAAAAGAGCCTAAAACCAAGCGAATCAGTGACATTCTAGACGCCTCCATTCAGGAATTCGTAGAAAAGGGCTATGAAAATACCACGATGGAGTCAATAGCCGCCAGGGCAGGTCTTACCAAGGGAGGCCTGTATTATCATTTTAACAGCAAGGACGATATCCTGGTAAAGGCCAATGAAACGTTCATGGAACCGATCTTTCTTTTCATGGGTGAAGCAATGGCCGATCCTGATCCGGCACGGGGTTTGGCCGGATACATCCGCAATTATCTCTCATACTGGACCGGTCACCCGCGCGAGCTGTCATTCGTTTTCCTCACCATGATAAAAACCATGGCAAGCGAGCAATTCCGGCACCTTTACAGGGGCTATACAACACAGATGACCGATTTTTTTAATACAATATACCTCACAGGCATCACAAGCAAGAGATTCAGATCATTTAACACCCGCAGCGCATCGCTCGCGCTCATGGCCGCCCTCGATGGCATCATCGGGTACCTGATAATCGACGCAGAACTTGTTCTCGAGCAGACCATCGAGGACTTCACTGAAACATTTATAACCACGTACAAGGAGAGATAGCATGAAAGGAAAACCGGGGAAAACCATAACGACCGGATTCGGAGACGAATCGGGCAGGCCGGTGATTGATTACAAAATCTGCACCAGCTGCGGCACCTGCGTCCAGGTATGCAAGTCCTTCACGATCATCATGAGAGACGGAAAGCCGGCGGTCGATATCGATAACGAGCTCGGCTGCATTGCGTGCGGCCAGTGCATGGCGGTTTGCCCAAAGGGTGCTGTAACCGTTACAGGACGGAAGCTGGCCCCCGGCGACGCGTTCACGCTGCCTCCGAAGGAGAAGCGGGCAACGCCCGAGTCCCTGATGAACCTGCTTGTCAGCCGCAGGAGCATACGGGACTTCAGGGACCGGGAGCCCGAGCGGAAAACCATTGGCCGCATTCTCGAAATGTCCGCTACTGCGCCGATGGGCATACCCCCCTCTGACGTGGGGGTTACCGTGGTGAGCGGCCGCGCCCGGGTCCAGGAGCTGGCCGGTGACATCACCGGAGTGTTCGCTAAATGGCAGGTGTTCTTCAACCCGGTGGTGATGCTGCTGATGCGCCCCTTCTTTAAAAAGGGAGAGATCGAGGCGTTCAAGGACTTCATTCTTCCCGCCACGAAGCTCATGATCGACGCGCGGAAAGAGGGAACGGACTATCTCTTTTATCACGCGCCGGTCGTGGCCCTGTTCCACCAGTCGCCCTACGCCGACCCGGTGGACGGCCACATCGCCTGCACCTACGCGATGATCGCAGCCGAGTCGCTCGGCCTGGGCACCTGCATGATCGGAACGGTCGCGTTTGCGCTCGACCGGGAGAAAAAGCTCAAGGAAAAATGGGGCATACCGGCGGACAACAAGGTCGCCCTCGCCATGATCCTGGGATATCCGGCCTTCACATACAAGCGGGGGATACGACGAACCTTCGCGAACGTGGTTTACAAATAAACACCGGCATGTACAGCAGTACCCAAATTGAATAACGTGCCAGCAGTTATTCTATAAATACATGATGATAATTGTATTACCAGTCTAAATTTATTTCCGCTCCGCAGGAGCGGAAATAAATTATCCGGAATTATTCACTATTAACTATTAACCGTTCATTACCCCGTCAGAGCCCTCTTCTGCTTCTCCTTTTCCCGCATGTCACGCTCTACGAAGATGTACTCCCCGGTAAACGGGTCAATGCCCGTGTAGTACATGACCGTCGACCAGGTTGACGGGAGGGGCGTGAATATCTGGACCTGCTCCGGTGCAAGGTGCAGCTCCTTCCTGGTGAACTGCGCCAGCGCGCGCATATCCTGGAGGTTACAGCCGGGATGCGCGGCGATAAGGTAATAGGTGAGATACTGACGCTTGTTGAACTTGCGGCTGAGCTGGTTGAAAAGGTTCCGGAAGCGGATAAGGCTGTCAACCGCCGGCTTGCTCATAAGCGCGAGCACACGGCCGTCACTGTGCTCTGGCGCGACCTTGAGCTGCCCCGATACATGATAGTGCGCGATCTCGGACAGGTACTCCTTACCGTGCTCCCCGTCCGCCATGACAAGGTCATGCCGTATGCCCGAGGCGACGAACGCGTGATTCACGCCGGGGACCTTCCTGATGCGCCGGAGAAGGCCTGTGGCCCTCCGATGTGATATCTGCATGCTGGCGCACGGCCGCGGCGCAAGGCACCGCCGGTCCGGGCACGCTCCCCTGCGCGCCATCTTTTTGCATGACATCCCGTACATGTTTGCCGTGGGTCCGCCAACATCAGCGATGGTGCCCCCGAAGGACGCGTGGGCTGTCATGCGCCGCGCCTCTCTCACAACTGACTCCTCGCTCCGGGAGACGATGCCGGCCCCCTGGTGCGCGGCTATCGAGCAAAAATTGCACCCGCCGAAGCAGCCCCGGTGCGTGGTGATCGAAAAGCGGACCGTATCCAGGGCCTTCACCCGGCCCATCTTCTTGTAGTACGGGTGCACATCGAGCTCAAAAGGCAGCTCGTGAACCCGGTCCAGCTCATGGGATGAAAGAGGCAGTGCGGGCCGGTTGTGCACGAGGAAGCGGTCCCCGTGCTTCTGCGACATTCCCTTGACCGCGGCCGGGTCATTGTTGCAGAAAAAAAGCTCGCTCATGCGGATGAACTCGCGCTTGTCGCGCGCGGCGGTCTCGTACGGCGGCAG
>JAKJGD010000199.1 GCA_022704585.1 Spirochaetota bacterium
GGCCCGCCGATCAACGACATAGCGCTGGCGGCGGCGGCACGCAGGGTCATCGTCACGGCGGAAGAGATCGTGCCCCCGGGCGACATCCGGAGCAACAAC
Organism: Spirochaetota bacterium; assembly: GCA_022704585.1. The sequence goes on from JAKJGD010000199.1 coordinate 100, forward strand.
AAGGGCGTGGTCATCCCCTTTACCGCGGTCGACGCGGTCGTGGAGCTGCCGTTCGGCGCGGCGCCCGGGAGCATGCCCGGGTATTACTACTGGTCGCGTCAGTGGTGGGAAAAGCTGATGCGGTGGGCGTGCCAGTCGCAGGCGAACATCAACGAGTACTTCGAGCACTGGGTTTTCTCCTGCAAGGACCAGTTCGATTTCATCGAAAAGCTGGGCGGCGCGAAATGGGTCGCCATGTCGCGCCGGCTCACGAAGGCGGAGGAGTACGACAACGAGGACCTGGGCTTCGATTTCTCGTACAAGGAATTCAAGTCGCTCGAGACAGAGACGGGCATTTACTACTGAGCCGCGCCATCTGAATAAAGGAGGAAACGAACCATGACAGACATCAAACCGGCAAATCCCCTTGAAATGGTTGCCTATAATCTCTCCCTGCAGATCGGGGACCACCAGGTCGTGTACGTGGGCACCGGGCTCCCGATGGTTGCGGCAATTCTGGCGCGCAAGACGCACGCGGCGAACATAACCCTGGTGTACGAATCGGGCGCGCAGGACCCTCTCGAGGGCGGCATGCCCTGGTCCGTGGGCGGTCCGTTCACCTGGCGCAAGTCTCCCCTGATCCTGGAGATGTCCTATTCTTTCGGGCAGGCGTACAACGGGTACGTGGACATCGGGTTTCTCGGTTTCGCGCAGATAGACATGTACGGGAACATCAACACCCACATGATCGGGACCGATTTAATGAAGCCGAAAGTGCGCCTTACCGGCTCGGGCGGGAACAACGACCTCTCCTCGCTCTCGGAGAAAATGGTGCTGGTAGGACTGCAGTCGCCCGACAAGTTCGTGAAGAAGGTGGACTTCATCACCTCCGTGGGCTTTCTTGAGGGAGGCGATACCCGCAAAAAGGCCGGACTCCTGGGACAGGGGCCGGTCGCGGTTGTGACCAATGCGGGAGTGTACGATTTCGAGCCGGAATCGAAGCGCATGCGGGTAAAATCACTCAACCCGGGTGTGGCCTTCGGCCTGGCCCAGATGGCGACCGGGTTTGAGCTCCTGAAGCCTGACGGCGAGATCCCGGTAACGCCTACACCCTCCGCCGAGGTCCTCGGCATACTGCGCAACGAGGTAGACCCCCTCCGCGTGTTTACCAGCATGCCCGGCGCGTAAGCGCATCTGCTGGTATTTCAATATAATGAAAGAGGGCCGCCCAATGGACGGCCCTCTTTTCCATGTCTTCCTGTGCCTGATCTTACTTCGCTTTCGGCGAATAGTTGTCGTTGATCCTGAACAGGACCGCGATGTTCAGCTGTCCCCCGAACCCTATGCCATGGTCCTGCTGGTGCAGTGTGATTCTCGGATCGGGCTGGATGTACGCGGGTATGGCCGGCACGAAGGATCCCTCGACAAAATCGCTCGTGTCGATCGAGGTGTATTCGGAGTAGCGGTACGAATACATCACCCTGCCGCTTCCGGAGAAGGCAAGGGTGACGAGACTGCCGATGTTGATGTTCAGGCCGAGCACCAGGCCGAGGCCGGCGGACAGACCCAGGTACCGCTTCGAGCCGGTCGTGATGAGCTTCAGGAAATATTCGGGACCGAGCCAGAACCTCACGATGGGAGTCCGCACCACGCCGAAGCCGATCCCCGATGCCAGATCAAGGGAGAAGGGCTTCACCAGCTCCCTTGACCTGTAATAAACCGTCTGGTATATCCTGGCCGTATATCCCCCGCCGCTGACCGGTATGGTGAACAGGGAGGGCCGCTTTGAATACCGGTACTCGTAGTTCTGGGCGAAGCTGACCGTGGTCCGGTAATTGATCAGGGTGTCCCGCGCAAGGGCGGTGTCGAACATGATCCCGCCGCCCGCGTTCCAGGGCCTTACGAACTTGCCGTCCCATGACTGCATTCCTATGCCGGCGGAGCCGAAGGGCCCGATTCCAAGGGATAACTTTTCTTTTTTTTTCGGTTCGGGCTTCTCCTGCTTTTGCACCTCCTCTTCCGTGGCTGCCGGGGCCTCGCCTTTTCTCAGCGAGGTCACGGTTATCTCGTTGCCAGGCGGTGATTCATAGTTGTCCTCGTCAACCAGGCGAACCTTGAACTGGTAGGTCGTTCCTTCCAGAACACCCCTGCGGATTTTGAGATCGGGAGTGGCCGATTCGCCGGCGACCCTGTATTCCCCGCCCTCATTTTTCATATACACGACAAACTTCTTGAACGATCCCGGGGGTTTGGTCCACTTCAGTAAAAAGCCGCCGGTGATTGTCCGGGCGGTAAGCTGGCTCGGCCGTTTTTTCGCGGTATACTGTACCTGCTCCTTCTTGATCACCTGTTCGACGGGATCGGTAAGTTTTTTCCGGATAGTCAGCTCGGTGCGCTTCTCCTGCACGATGAACCCCTCGATGGTTTCGCCGGTGGTGAGCTGGACAAGGGACTTGGTCAGGTATTCGTCGGAATAGAGAATACGGAGTATGTCGCCCCGCGGGATGACTTTCTTCATGCCGCCCGCAAGGTCGAGGGTGATTCCCTCTTTCTTGTCGAGGGAGATCCTGCCCTGTATGATTTTCCCGTCTTTCATGAACACGTGCTCCGCGTAAACCGCAGATGCGCACAGGAAGATCAGAGCAACGGCAGCACTTAGTATTCCGGCCCGATTGGTATGTGTCATGGATATCCCCCTCCGCCACATTATTTGATTACGCCCGAGCTCTTGATTTCCTCTTCCGGCACCGTGATGGTCCCGTCAGGAGTGAGTATCCTGTATTCAGTTCCGCGGGAGAGGATCGCGCCCTGGATGACGCGGCCGTTGTACAGGGTAATCTCGTCGACACGGCTGAACGCTTCGCGGATCTCATCGATCGTACGGGTTTTCTTGTCCATGAGCTGCTTGATTTTGTCCTGCTCGACCGCGGGTGCTGCCCCGATGGCTTTTTTCACCGCTGACTCGATCTCTTCTCCGGTTTTCCTGCCGGGGTCCTCTATGACCGGAACGGCCTCTATTTTTTTTAGCGCCTGTTTCTCGTTTTCGTTTATCGGGCGTACGCTCACGGCCAGTGCCGGCTCTTCACCGGCGGCTTTCTTCGGCGCCGCGGTCACCTCGGCGGTGCTGCCTGCGGCCGTGATGGTCTCTTCCTTCGATTCGGAGATGGCCTTGCCCGATTCATCGGAGCGGGACGCCTTGACGGCCACCTTCCCCTCGGACACGGCCACCCGGGTCGTGCCTTCCCTGAAATTAACGCTGAACTGCGTGCCGCGCACGCCTGCGATCGCGGTGGGGGTCCGCACTGTCGCATTATTGTCACCGGTCCTCATCAGTTTTGCCAGGACCTGCCCGTCCTTGACATAGAGGTCGCGGTCGCTTGCGCCGGAGGAGAGGACCTGGAATCTCGAATTCTCCTGCACCTGCACGACGCAATTGTCGGAGAACTGTATGACCGCGAGAGACATGGCTCCCGTTATGACGGTGTCGTTCCTGGCAACAAGGTCCTTGACCTGCAGGCCGGCCGGTCCTGAACCGGGGCGCTGAATTGAGACTGAACCGACTGCAAGCGTCACGATGCCGCTCTTCTCTTCCTGCTTCTTGCAGCCGAAAGCTCCCGTGAGGCCTGCAACCAGCAAAAATACTATCATCCATTTAAATGGCGTATTCATTTTCTGTCTCCCGTGCGTTGATGTATAAGCAATAAGGGCGATTTTCTATATTATGTATAAGAGAAAGATATTTAGTTGACGGCCAATGTTCAAGTTTTTTTTCCTCGAACCGGAATTATGGGTTGTCGCGGAGTTTTACGGCACGTTATCCAGGTGTTGGGGGCCGGATTCAGGCCGATATTCATACCTGCAGCACGGCTTTGAGCGGGGCGTTGTGTGGGTCCGGGAGCGTGTATCAGGAATAATCAGCGAGGTCCGATACGGACCCGATTCCCGGCTCCGCGTCCCTGCCAACCCAGAGATAATCGATCCCGGCGTTGATCGCAGCCTCCCTGTCAGTAATTGAGTCTCCCAGGTAGATCGCCTCGGATTTCGGGACGTTGAAGTGCTCGACGCATTTCAGAAGCATCTCGGGATGGGGTTTGGGCTCCGCCTCGAGCACCGAGACCCGGTACTCGAACCAGGTGTCGAGACTGAAGTGTTTAAACAGCCTGTCCAGCGACCTGCCCCGATTGGTTGCAACGGCGAGGCTGAAACGCTTCCGGAGCGCGCCCAGCACCCGGCCATAATCGAACAGGGGACGGACATCATCGAGGAAAGGGGTATAATCCGTCTCCTGGCTGATCTGATGCATCCGCCCGGCCTCGGCCGGATCGGGGAACAGCTCGAACATGAGCTGTTTTGTGGACTGGTATACGACTTTTTCATGCAAATCTTCTGGCAGGGGCGGGTAGCCGCCTCTTTTCAGGCATTCATTGAAAAAATTAATATTGGCTTGATTTGCGTCGATCAATACGCCGTCGCAATCAAAGATGATGAGCCGCTTGCCTGTTAAAAAGTTCATATTTTCCCTGAAATATCCAAAAAAAATATATACGAAATGCTTGTCAATAAGTTCTTCATAAAATAATTAATCCTTGACAAAAAAAGTGCGGCATAATATTTTTGCCTCTCCAAAAGGACGAGTACAGGGCACTATTGGCCGATTCGATACGAGCACACGCAAAAGTAAACCTCCATCTCGAGGTTCTGAACCGCAGAGATGACGGGTACCACAATATTTTCAGCCTCATGGCTAGTGTTGCGCTCCATGATCTTTTAAAACTCGAAGACGCGCATCTGCGTGATTCGGAAGGCGCTGTGGACATTGCCGTAGCAGTCAGGAACGATGGCGGAACGCACGGCAGCGTGACGGATGCGATTCCCGCGCACGAGAACCTCATCGCGCGGGCGGCGACCCTCTACCTTGAGCGCACCGGCATGAACGGGAGAGCTGACTTTTCGGTTGAGAAGAACATCCCCGCCGGCGCCGGGCTCGGCGGAGGAAGCAGCGACGCCGCTGCGGCACTGAAGCTGCTGAACGGCAGGGCGAAAAAGCTCCCGAACGACATGCTCGC
>JAKJGD010000200.1 GCA_022704585.1 Spirochaetota bacterium
GATCATCGAGGCCAACCTGGTGTTCCTGGACGAGTTTTTCGACGCAAGCGATGTGGTCCTGCGCTCCCTTCTGACGGTCCTGAACGAGCGCAAGTTCATCAACGGTTCCGAGCAGATCGACACCGCCGTCCACACGGCGATCGCCACGGCGAACTACATGCGGATGAACGAGGTGACGGAAGCCGTGCTGGACCGGTTCACCTATAAATCGATCATCCCCGAAAACACCAACGTATACAACCAGCTTCTCATCGACCATACTTATTCGATGAGCGGCGGAAAACCGGTAGAGCCGGAGCAGAAGATATTTTTTAACCAGATCCTCTATCTCTACGAAATCATAAAGAACAAGAACCGGAGCATCAAGATCGAGACGCCGGACTTCATATACTTCATGAAAAACGTCCTGATCGACAAGTTCATGAGCGAGATGCGGAAGAGCGACTACAATTACTTCCTGTCGCCGCGTAAAATTGCCAAGCAGGGAGACTTCCTGCGCGCATCGGCCCTCCTTAACAACCGGTTCCAGGTGACGACCGACGACCTGCGCGAAATGTACCATTGCCTCACCACACTGAACAGCTACATCTCGGTTAAGGCGAAGGACAAGTCCGAGGTCGACCTCTACCTTGACACCTTCAACCAGACAATGGCACACTACAAGGCTACCGGTGCGTTCCAGCAGATCGAGCTGCTCCTGAACATCCGCCAGGTGTTCCAGGAAATTCGCCAGAACCCTGAAAGGCGGGACGCAATCCTTGCGCGGAAGAGCGTTCTTCAGAGCGTGTTCGAATTCATCAGGAAGATTTTCCCCACCAAGAGCGTCGACGACAACCAGAAACTGACGATCGAATCTCTCAAGAAGAACATACTCGATCTCACTCCCGTGGTTGAAGAGGTCCAGGAGCTGAAAAACGGGATCATGCAGGACTACCGGGAACTCTACTAGGCGAGGCGGACCGTGACCGTTGAGACCGCCTCCCACAAAAGAAGTGACGCCGAAGAAGTAGACTTCTTCGAATACTGGGATTCCCTCGGTTTTTTCGAATACTCGCGCACCATACTTCCCCCGCAGTTTTTTGTCCTGTTCGAGATCGCCCGCGTCATATTCTCCGATGAGCGGCTCGATGACGCGTTCACGGCCATCGACGAGCTTTCGCAGGAGGACCGCGAGTACAAGCCCGACCGGAAAGAAAGCATCCAGGTAAACCGCCTTGAGCGAATCTCTCCCCTCTCCGACCGGATGGAGATCGACCGCTACCGCACCATCATCGACATGAAAAAGGCACTGCCGCGCGAGCTCGCCCTGGAGCCTGAAGCATTCGATATGAAGCTTTACACAAAGACCCTGCTGGTGCAGCGGCACTACGAGACCGAGGCGGACAGCTTCAAGCCGGTCTCCACCTCGAAAGACAAGAAGGGACGGGAAGCGACCCGCTACGAGCAGAAATTTTTCATCCTCCTGGACCGCTCCAAGTCCATGGAGGCCAAGATGCGCACTTTTTATTCCAAGTGTATCATCGCGGAATTCTTGCGGAGAAAATACAACAGCCGCGCCAAGATATTCTTCCGCCCGTTCGACTCGGTCCCCGGGAAACTCATCAAGGTCGAGAAGCGGCAGGACTTCCCGCGCCTCATCGAGGAGGTCCTGTTCACGACGACCGGCGGCCGGAGCACCAATATCCACGAGGCGATTTTACAGGCGATAAGCGACATCGTATACGACAAGGAGATGGCCAAGTCCGAGATACTGGTCGTGACTGACGGTATCAGCAAGATCGAAAAGCACGAGCTGAAAATCAAGCTTGGCGACATCAAGCTCAATATTCTGAAAATAGGCGACGACATCGCGAAGCCGAACCTGATGGAGATGGAGGAGCATTTAAAAAGCCAGAACGTCCAGATCTACGCCGACACGATCGACATCCGCACCATCAAGAAGAAGATGGACGAATACCAGAAGGAAGGGGCCGCCTCCACCATCCTCACCAATGCCGAGAAGGTGGCTTTCCGTAAAATCATGGATTCATCCAACACGATGTTCTCTGACCTGAAGGAGGTGGCAAACAAGTTCATCGAGATCAGCGACCTGGACAGCAGTATCCTTTATGAGCTGGGCCCCGAGCAGATGGAATTCATCCGCTTCACGCTTGAGCGTTTTACCATAATCGACATCAAGGATCTCACCCTCCTGGAAAAGAAAAAGCTGTTCCGCCAGCTTCAGTTTTTCTACCAGTACATCCAGATGCTGATCGAGAACGGGAACGAGGAAAACCAGGAGCTCCACGATGCCCTGGAAACCCTCGTCCGTATCAAGCGGAAGATGCTGAAGAATCCTGACATGATCTACATGTTCGTCGAAAGGAAAGATATCAGCGACGACAAGGAGACGATGAAGCTTGCCAAGGCGCAGGCCAAGCAGATGATGAAGCAGATGAAGCTCGACGACCGCAAGCTCAGCATCGCCGAGATGAAGAAGGCGCAATTGATCTTTACCTCGGAGACCGGCAAGGGAAGCAGGGGGCAGCTCCTTACGCTTCTGCTGGTAAAGCTCTGGGAGCTCATCAAGAAAGTCGTGACAAAGTCAGGCCGGGAAGCGACACGCAGGGAAAAGAATAAACGCGCCGAGGAGCTTGAGCTCCAGAAGACGGGACTGGACGAAAACGCGATCTGAGACCTACAGCTTTTCCTTCCGATACCACTCTATCGTTTCAAGAATAATATCAACGTTACCGTGCTTCGGCTCCCAGCCGAGCTCCTTCTTTGCCGCCTGGCAATTCATGATGAAATCGGTGAGCAGGTAGAGGACGTGTCCCTTGTTCAGGTAATCGATCTTGAACGGCCGCAGGTAGAACGAGCGGAACTTCGCCTTCGATGTAGAGAGATGCATAATGGTTGCGTCAAGCTTCGCCTTTTCCTTCACCTGGACGATCTGGTCAATCTGGGTAGGCACATCGTCGGACCCGAGGTTGTAGACCCCGCCGTAGGCGCCCGACCGGTGGGCCAGCATGATTGCTTCTGCGGCATCGTCGGGATGGAGAATCTGGAAGCGGTTTTCACCATGGCCCGCCACGTACAGGCGGTTGGCCTCTTCCATGCCCATGGCCATAAGGAGCGAGATAAGCACGATGGAGTTCCTCGTGCCGGGGCCGACCATCGGCGCGGGCCTGAACATTGTGACTGCCATCTTGTTCGCGTTGACATACTCCTGGCAGATTTTCTCTGCCCTGAGCTTGTCCTTTCCGTAGCGGGTGATCGGCTTCATGATCTTTATGTCGTTCTCGCCCAGGGGGAGGTTCTTCACCGTGCCGTATACCTCGTAGGTCGAGACGAAGATCATCCGCTTGATCCCGGCCGCATTCGCGGCCCGGAGGAGCATCCGGGTACCCTTGATGTTAATGCGCCTCATGTAGCGCCGGCCGAAATGCTTGGGGCTCTTGACATCCATAACATGGAAAACGGCGTCCACGCCCTTGCACACTTTACCGAGGACCATGGCATCGAGTATATCGCCGTCAAAGAATTCAACGCCCGCAGGCAAATTTTCGGGTTTCTCCATGTCGAGGCACCGGACTTTTTCGCCCGCACCTGCGAGTTTTGCCACCAGCCGTGTGCCGAGCAGACTGTTGCTTCCTGTTACCAGAACCATGTTCCTACCCCCGGGAGACTAATGTGCGGCGGCCGGCGCCGCCTGCGGCGTGATCCATTTATTCGATGATAATTTTCCGGCCGGTTTTTCGTCAAGAACAATACATTCCGCTAACGCGACGCCGGCGCGTCTTTCTTCTCCACCATGGTTTCGAACGGGAGCTTTTTGGGTATGGCCGACCGTACCTCCGGAGGGACCGGTCCGCCGCCCAGGCCGCGGTACTGCCTGAGGCCCCGGATCAGAATCGTGTACTCCGACAGGTCGTTCCAGAAAATGTAGTCCGGGCACCCGCTGTCCTTCAGGCCGTCAAGCTCCCAGCCGATGTAATCGACGCAATAGCCGTCCGAGTTGTCCTTATAATAGAAGGCCTGTATGTAGGGACGGAGCAGGACCTGCCCGGCAAGCTCCCGCGCGCGCTTGCAGCTCAGGTAGATGGTATAGTAGATCCGCCTGTTACCGTACCCTGCCGCGTATCCGCCCGTATAATGCGAGGGATAAAACATGGGGCTGATCGCATCGACGTAGCGCGACAGCTCGGTCACGTCCTGGCCGATCCACTCACCCCACTGGTATATCGCGTTATAGCCGAACAGGTCGACGGAGACCGGCACGTCAAGCGAGGAGCGCGCCTTCTTTAAAAACGACACCAGCGCCTCGCGCATCGTCTGGTGCTCGCGCCTGAAATCGAACTTTCTGGTTTCGCGCTCACCGCGAATGTCGGGGAAGCGTATGTAATCGAACTGTATCTCGTCGGCGCCCGCCTTTTCCAGCGCCTTCGCGACCGCGATGTTGTAGTCCCATACGAATTCGCTGAAGCCGTCCACCCATTTCTCCGGCCCCTTGTGAAATGGCGCGCCGCCCGTGTTCTTGACCGCATACTTCCCGTCCCTGAAATTGTACAGCTTGGGGTCCTGAAAGCAGACCTGACGCGCTATCACGTAGATTCCATCCTTCTTGAGGCGCCGGATCGTCGCGATCACGTTGACGTACGGATTGACCGAGCCCGGCACCTGCGTTACGACGGGGTCGCTCACCGGCACGCGTATCGAACCGTAATCGTCCTTGAGGTTGATAATCACTGCGTTCAGCTTCAGGTGTTTCATGAGCCGCATGAGCCGGCCGTAGTTCTCTTTCTGCGTGAAGGAGTAGCTGATGTACAGCCCCTGTTTCCCCTTCGCCCGGTCGTCCGGCTTGAACTCGCGCGGAGGAACGTACTGGCGGTGAAAGGAAAGGTGCCTGCCGCCGGTCCGCGCGGACACGATGCCGTCTCCTTCCATGAAAAGCTGTTTTAAATAGGGGTCCGCCTTCACCCCGTCCCCGATTATCCTATGCCTCCCGCGGTTGGTGCCGACGAAGAGCACTCCGGCGGCGTAGTTGACGCTCGTGACCCGGTAGAAATCGCCGTCCGGATAGGTGACGAGGTCCGCCGGCCCGGTCTTTTCCAGCGACGAGCGTGAGATGCTCCCGCGGTACACGCCGCCGCCG
>JAKJGD010000201.1 GCA_022704585.1 Spirochaetota bacterium
CCGCCGGGAGCGGCAGTGTCCGCTACCGGGTCCGGCAGCGGCTTATGGTCGCATCCTCCTGGTCGCCGTCATTGTAGCTGATATGGATCATTTCGCCTTTTATCACCGTGATTTTCCCGGGGTAGTAGGCCCCGCCGTTTTTCCAGTTGCATTCGACGGCAGTCCCTACTTTCCAGTCGACCTTCCGTATCTTGTCCGCCGTCAGGTCCGCGACATCGCCGTCATCGAACATAACTTTAAATGTGGCGCCCGCCTGGCTGGCGATCTTGGCCGGGTACCAGTAACCGTCGCTCCACTGGCCGAGGATCCGGTCACCAGCCTTCCACGCGAAGGCAGCGACGGAGAATAGTATCAACATCATGGCAAGTCCGGTTTTAATTGCCTTCATAGACGACTCTCCTGAATGGTTTTTAATGTGTGACATCGGGACCATGCGTGATCCGTAACTACAGGATACTATATTTTTTGTGTAACGTCAAGGCCTGGTGTCCGGTATAATGATTACCGCGGCTAAAAGAGGAAGCAGGCGTCCAGGAACGGCATGACCAGCGCGATGCGCTTGCCCTTTTTCGTGACCCCGTATTCTTGCTTCATTTTGTAGTCATAATTGATCCAGCAGTTGATGCCGATCCGGCAGAAGGGCGCGACGATGAAGCCGAGCCCCCCGCCGCCCCCGAAGGTGAAATCGTTGATAATGCCGTTTATTTTAAACCAGGGGGATTTCCAGCGGAAATGGGAGAAGGAGGGGCCGAAGAAGAGCACCGGCTCCAGGAACCGGACCGGGGTGGGGATGTACGCGGCCGGTGTCAGTATGACGGACACGAGCCGCTCCCCCCTGCCGACCAGGGGCCCGTTTGTTTTCCCGGTGCCCCAGATGTACGAGCCTATGGCCCTGATCGCGAGCGGTCTGATGAAGCGGTACTCGACCTGCACGCCTGCCGCGATGCCGTTGAACGCGGCGCCGGCCATACCCTTTTTCCATTCGGCCGTTTCTTCGGCAGCGTGTGCGGCTGCAGCAGGGAGCGATATGAGAAGGGCGATGGCGATGGCCGCGCGTTTCACCGTGACCGCCTCAGATCAGCTCGAACGAGAGTGTCAGGCTGTAGTAGGTCGTTTTCGCATGGTAGAATTGCCCCTCCTGAGAGGGCCCGTGATGGAACGAGAAGTAGAGCTGGAGCCTGGGCCGGTACTGGCCGCGGAGCGCGGTGAACTCAACGCCGAGCGCGTAATTCCCGCTTATCGCGAAGCGGTTGTTCTGCCAGTTCTTGAGGTGGGCCGCCAGGAACGGCTGGAACAGGAGCGATCGCCCCGCGCGCACGGCGTTGAAAGGCCGCAGCTCGGCCCCGTACTCAACGTAGAAGGGATCGAACCTCGCTCCCTTGAAGGAGTGGTATACGCATCCGACGCCGGCGTGCACCCGCACCTGCTCCACGATGTCGTACGAGGCGAACAGGTCAACTCCCTCGTTGCTCACGTTCCTCCGGGTTATCTCCGGGTACAGTATGATGAACTCGTCGCCCAGGTGGGACGACATGTGCCAGAACCTGACCTGCAGGGCGAGGGGCCCGTACCGGTAGGAGGTCGGGAACGCGAACCAGTAGTCCGCGTTGAGCAGGGTGGAGCCGTCGCCCAGCCAGCCGCCCGTCCTCTTGAACGCGAACACCGCCCACACCGAGCCCTCGACATCTAGCTGGAGGAGGCCCCGTGCCACGTCCCAGCGATACAGGGGGAGGCGCGACCCGAGCGAGACCGCGCCGAAGGTTTTGTCGTCTCCCAGGACGCGGCTGTCGGTGCCGTAGCGGGTGCGGAACCGGTTGAACGCGTCGTCGTGGTAGCGGATGCCGCCGGAGAAGCCGACCCGGCGCGGGTCGGCGCTGAACGAGGGAAATAGCCTGGTCGCCGGGAGCCATCCGGCGCTGTCGTGCGAGAGGTGCGCCTGGTCGCCGGAAGGGAGATTTGCGGCGCGTGCGGGTGCGGCGGATGCAAACGCGGCGAGGGCGAGCGCGAAGCCGGACAGAACCGCGCGGGTTGCGAGCCGGCCGGCCTGTTTCATATGTCCAGCCATGAATGCGAAAACACGGACTCGCCTGTGAGCACGCGTACCGTTTTCGCGTATTTTGCTTCTTCTTCCGAGAGCGTGGCACCGTCGATCTCCTCGCCGTCCATCATGCGGTGCACGAGCCGCACTGCCGTGTCAGGCCTGCCTGACGCGATGGAGGGTATCACCTCGTCGAACGCGTCCACGATCGCGGCCGAGAGGCCCTGCCGCATGAGCATGATCAGGTAGGTGCGATTGAGCCAGTGCCGGAGGTGGGCCGGCACGCCGCTGGACACGTTGGAGAGTCCGCATATGGTGCGGGCTTCCGGCGCGATGTCCTTCACCATGGCGATGAACTCAAGGCAGGCCCGGAGCTGCGACGTCTCCACCGACACGGGCGTCACGATCGGATCGATCCACACCCGGTCCATGGGAACGCCGGCCTCGGCCGCCTTCTGCATGAAGTCGACCAGGAGCATGGCGCGCTCGTTCGCGTCGCGCGGCATGCCTGCGTCGCTCCAGAGGAGCGCGATGCAGTCCGCCCCCGTGCGCGCGGCAAGGTCGAGCCCGGGGCCGAACCGGGAGGTTTGCAGGGATATGGAGTTCATGAGGGGAGGGCGCCGGCAGGTTTTGATGCCGGCCTCCATTGCCTCGAGGTTGGTCGTGTCGAGGGAGAGGCGGACGTCGGTCGCTTCCTGGATCGTCTCAACGAGCCAGGGCATGAGCTCGCGGCCGTCTTTCCGTGCCGGGCCGATGTTGATGTCGATGAGGTCGACTCCCTGTTCCGCTTCCCGGCGCGCCATCTCCTTGATGGCCGCCGCGTCCCGCTCCTTCATCGCGGTCCCCGCGGCAGTTGACATGACGTTCAGGTTTTCGCCGACGCGGATCAACGAGGCCATGGCGCTACACCGTGTACTGCTTCATGAAAGCCGGAATATGAGCGGCCTCGCGCGGGCCGATCGTTATCTTCCAGTCCGCGAGCTCTTCTTCCAGCTCGCCGCTTATGGAGGCGGAGTAGCCCGGGATGACCAGCGAGCGGTGCTTGACCTTGTCCGCGATCCCGCACTTTTTCACGAACGAGCCGATGGCGTCCGCCACGAACTTGCCGGCCGCCCACGCGGTCAGCACGGACAGGCCCTCGCAGTCCATGATCAGGAGCCAGGCGGGCATGCGGCTCCCCTCGATCTCGCCCGACACGATGAAGTAGGTCAGCGAAAAGTTGGTGGTGATGAGGACGGGTGAGTTCTCGTCAGGGTTGTTGATCGGGTAGATGCCCTGCTCGGTCGCCATGGGCCGCTGGGGATCGGTAAAGATGTTCATCCGCTCCACCAGGAGCGGGAAGAGGCTTTCGCCCTTCAGGTCCGAGAGGACCACGATGCCGGCGTACTTGGCTATGAAGGTGGAGGCGATCAGGGCCTCCTCCATCGGGTCTTTCGCCATGTCGCAGGGGAAGGCGATCGTGGGATAGCCCAGGGCGCGGACGCCGCCCTTCACCGCGGCGCGGCGAATGACCACCTGGTCCTCGAACGCCTGTTTCATGCCCCGGGAGCCGGTGTCGATGACGATCTCCTTCAGGCCCATGCCGGAGAGCTTCTGCGTGAGCTCGATCACCTCGTCCATGCCCGATCCCTTCACGGCGACCGGGCACATGTTGTCCAGGGCGAGCTTTCCCACCGCGTCGGCGTTCGCCTTCGTGGCAGCGTACAGGAGCGGCTTTTTCGCAGCCGCGTGCTTGAGGCCCGCGGCCAGGACGGCCGGGTCTTCGCTCATCAGGATGAGGCCCGCGTCGGTCGCGGCCGCTTTCTGCACGAGCTTCTCGAACGCGGCCGCGTCGCCCTTTTCGGAGCGCACCGCGATCAGGTCAGCTGCGAGCTGCACGCCCACGCGCTCGTACCTGAGCCCGGCGAAGCGTTCGAGCCTCCCGGCGATGTCCCCGTCGCTCATCGCGTCGGTGACCAGCACCGCGATGCCGGTCGGGCTCACGAAGGTCTTCTCGTGGCGGAAGAGGACGGTCTCGCCCCCGGTCTTGAACTGGCCTATCGTGACCGGCAGCACCGGCGGCGCAGACGCTGATTCGAGCTTTGCCCGCGATTCGGCCGACACGTGCGGGCACCGGGACAGCTCGGCCTGCCCGGCGGCGAGCTTCATCGCGAAGGCAAGGCAGGTCGGCACGCCGCAGTCGCCGCAGTTGGTTTGTGGTAAGAGTTTGTAAATTTCAATGCCGGTCATTCCCATGGTAGAGTCTCCTGATAATTAATATAACATTGCATTCGTTTTTTTCATAATACTTTTAGACCTCACCCCGCCTCCGGCGCGCCCTCTCCCAAAGAGAGAGGGCTTCGTAAGAAAGAGCCCGTTCCGGCTCCCCCCTCTCCCCATGGGAGAGGGGACGGGGGTGAGGTCGTCAAAACAGCGGCTCCATCGTCAGCGCCGGGTGCCCCTTCTCCGTGAGGAACGCGAGCACCTCTTCCTCCGTGGTGCCGACGGTTTCATCGGCTATCTTGTCGAGCAGGTCGGGCTCGCCGATCTCGGCCGCGCGCCTGTTAAAGGGCTCCCGGACCTGCTCCTTGAGCGCGCGCGGCATCCAGACCAGGCGCCGTATGCCGCCCTCGGCGGCAAGGAACTTCTTGCTGGTTATGTAGTACTTGCTGTGGCCCACGAAGCCCGGGGTGATGTTTCCGCCGCCGACCATGCCGGCCAGGGTGGTGAACTTCATGCCGGAGGGCGTCATCGCCGGCGTGTCGCGGTCCACGGTCATCACGCCGTTGCAGAGCGGCAGGATGGCGGCGATGCACTCGAAGCAGCCGCACGAGGTCATCGGGTTCCGCATGATGCTGTAGGCGTCCACGGTCTGCACCGTGCCGCGGGAGGCTTTGGCCACGAACTCGTCCACGCCCTTCCAGCGGCCGTACCGCGCATCGAGCACCGCGCCCTTGTGAACCGGCTGGTTCGGGCCGGTCGGGTTTATCTCGAAGGACGCCTTGCAGTCGAGCCAGTTGTACGCGCCGCAGAGACCGGTCCGCTCGGGTGTCACCACGCACACGTGGTTCGGCGCGAAGGACTGGCAGAGCAG
>JAKJGD010000202.1 GCA_022704585.1 Spirochaetota bacterium
GAGGGTTGAGCGCTGCCGCGTCGCCGCTGAACCAGCCGAGGTAGCCGCCGAAGATGTTCCGCACCGACCAGCGGACCGTGCCGTAAAACTCGCGCAGGTAGGGTTTTTCAGCAAGGTGCTTCGGCAGGCGCACGAGCTCCACGATCTCATCCGCCGTGAGGCCCCTGTTCATGCCGCGCACGGTCTGGTCGTGCACGTACTGGATCGCGTCCCGGTAATCGGCGAGCGTCCCGCTGATTACCGCTGCGCCGGTGACAGGCCGCGAGTGGCAGGGTACCATGAACTCCGCCCCGAGCTTCCGCATTGTTTCAAGCGACCGCGCCCATACCTGCACGTCGCGGTAGCGGGTGCCCCTGATGGTGTAGAGGTTCGGGAACGACCGGTAAAAGTCGTCGGCGGCGATGAGCACCTTTTTCGCCGGCAGCCAGACCACGATCTGGTCGTCGGTCTCGCCCGGCGCGTGGATCAGCTCGAGGTCTATCCCGGCGGCGCGCATCTTCATCCGCTCGCCTGAGAACGTTTTGTTCGCCCGCCGGTAGGACATCACGGTCTTGTCGTTGAACAGGAGTTCGGGCCCGATGCCGCTGTTGACGAAATCTTTTTTCGGCACGAAGGTGCCGAACATGCGCATGGACCGCCTGTACGTTATCTCCTGCGTTACCGTGGCGACGCGGTCCATCTCGGCCATTGTTTTATCGTGCGCGTAAATATCGACGTCCCCTTTGTTAAGAAAAGCGTCGATGCCTGAAACGTGATCGGTGTGAAAATGGGTGTAGATGATCGCCCTGAGGGGCTTCGCGCTGATTTTATCGAAGGCCTTCTTCACCGGAGAGCCGGCCTCGTTGCTCTCCATCACGTCGATGACGACCGTGCCGTCGGGTCCCACGAGGAGCACCGAATTGGCCAGGCCGTAGCCGATGGCGACGTATACGCCCTCCGTCACCTTCACGATGTCCCGCTTGAATTCGGCGGTATGCGCCGCCAGCTCCCTGGCCGCGGCACCCTGCGCGCCGGCCGGTTCATCGCCTGCACAGGCGAACGAGACAAGCGCGCATGAGAGTATGACGGTCGCGGCCGATGAAATGGATCTCAGCATGGTGCCCCCCTGTTGAGTGGTCTGGTATGATCGGGATTGATATTCGCGGCCGGGTCGCCCGGGCGGGTGCCCCCGCTACTTTTTTTTCGCAACCATCAGGTTTGACTGCCCCTGGCCCTGGAGTATGCCGTACCCGAAATTGAATGGAAGCGGAAAACTCGCCCGCGCATAGGCCTGCGCCAGGTCCTCCTGCCTGCGGACGGTGCAGCCGCCCAGGGACATGTACGGATTATATTTCCCGTACAGGCTGACCTTCCATCTGCCGTCGAAGGCGCCGAATGAAATACCGGAATCGTCCTGCACGATGAGTGCGCTCCGCTTCAGGATGAAGTCTTTCAGGGGCGCGTATTTTTCGTCCTGTAAAATGTAGACCGCCGACTTGAGCATGGTCCTCGTGCGGTGGAGCCGGTTGAAGAAGCGGCCCTCGGGCGTGGCGGTGTCAACGGAGTCCGGCTCGAGCCGCATGGAGAGGTATATCAGCTCGCGCGTGCCTGCCGCGCCGCTGCCGGTGAAGAGTATCCGTATGCCTGCGACCTGCCGCGCCGCTCCCTGCGCGGGACCGGCTGATACGATGTTACCCGTATTGCCGATGGTTATGTTTTCCACGCCCGTTATGGTGAGGCCCATGCGCGCCATGAAAATCAGGAGGGCCGGCGCCGTGCCGGGAAGCAGCGTGTTGTTCATCTCCTGCTTCATGACCTTGGACTGGAAGTAGTTGTTCAACCCGTAGAGGTATATACCGCGCTGGATCGGCATGAGCCCGTCCAGGAAGCGGTTCGATGCGTGGTCGCGGAGAAGGGCGGCGTCGCCCGGCTGTTCCAGCGCGATCATCAGGTAGGTCCGCGCGTCGGGATAGAGGGTAAAGAGATTGATGAAGTCCGCACCGCTCAGAGGATAGAAGGCGGTGCCGCCTCCGCCCACGGACGGTATGTTGTCGTTACGCCAGGGCCCGATCAGGTCTATCGTCTCTTTCCGGATCATGCCCCAGAGGTTGTCCATGTATGCGATGTGCGCCCGGTACCGGGGATCGGCAGTCTTGGGCTTGAGCACGCTTGTCCCGCGGACCTCCATCCCTGCGAGGTAGCGCGCCACGTCGTTCCAGTAGGGGTCGGCTGCCGCTGTCCGGGGCTGCATCAGGCAGGTGACGTTGATGGCAGCGGCCAGCACGGGGAGCAGGAGCACGCACGTCAGGAGGACGTTTTTGACCGCGGTGGAAGCGCTTGCCCTGATCAGGTTTTTGCCGTACAGGCGCCTGGTCGACCGGTCAGGGTCCAGCGAGAATAGTTTTTTATCGGGCTCTGTTTTCATGGGTGCCAACTATATATGCCCGTTGCCCGGTTTAAAGCATTTTTTTTCAATTAATGTTTAAAATTCAGGCACCTGATTCCGGATTGCCCGGTACCGCCATGTTATAATGATTGCATGCAATTATCAATCATGTTATACTGGCCCTGCAGAACGCCATGAAAGACGGATACGTTAAGATCTATTCCACGCTCAATATCGCGGAAGCCCATACGATCGCGTTCCTCCTGGAGAACAACGGGATCGAGGCAGTGATCGAGAACGAGGGCATGACGCCCCTGTTCGGCATGGTTCCCGCGAAAGACGCGGAAGCGCGGATATGGGTCCTCGGGGACCGGTACGGGGATGCGACCCGGCTCCTGTCCTCCTCCGCAACTGTCGACATATCCGGGAAGAACATGGCCCGGTGCAAACGGTGCGGCGAGCTGGTGTGCGACATCTTCGACTACTGCTGGAACTGCATGGCGGACATGCAGACCGGGGAGGAGTACAGCGGAGCGCAGCCGGTCGATGCGGGGGATGCGGGAAAGCGGCCGGGATGGCCGGCATGGCTTTATCTGGTACTGGTGCTGGGGCTGGTTGCGGCGATGGTGTTTTTCGCGGTCAAATACATAAAGCAGTGAACAATAAAAACAGTTAACAGTGAATAGTGTATAGTGAATAGTTTAGGTGAATTTCATCCGCTCCGGTGGAGCGGATGAAATTGTTTGAAAAAAATAACCACGAATGAACACGAATACACACAAATTGAAATGAAGGATGTGGATGTATTATAAGGACTGATAATGAATAAAAAGAAATATATATTAAAGTCATTGAAATGGCAGATTATCACCTGGCTTGCAGGTCTTTCTGTATTTATCCTCCTTTCATTTTTTGGATCACAGAAACTTGAACACAATCTCACCATTATAGCTTTGATTATATCTATTGTTGTTTTATTGAGCCCATTCTTTGGTATAAAATCATTTATTAAAATATTTGATGGTACATTACGTAAGATTATTGCGGGAGTCCTCTTCGTTGTTTCTCTAGAATTGACTACATGTTTATTTTTTATAATCGTCACCACATCCAGTTGGGAAAGTAAATATGACAGGGATTCAAGGCGTGAATATGCGTTGAATGAGACGAAAAGGAATGCGGCCTTGGATAAGATTTACACAATAAAAACAAAGAAAGAGGCTTTTAATTACGTGACTCAGGCAATATTAAGGAAAAGGAAACATGAATGTAACGAACTGGGTTTTTTAGAATATAATGTCCTGATTGATTTTCTGGAAAAGAACAGGAAAAGATTCGGCAATGAAAACGCCGTTCAAATGCTTTTAATGCTGAATCAATTTTCAGGAGCAGCGGATGGTGAATGGCTGGCTGAGTTGATACCGGAAATCATGCTTGAAGACCCGGGATCTGTTATCAAGGCACAGTTGAAGATCAAAGGTTTTTTGCTGCCGGAGTTTCAAGATGAGAAAATAATCGGGGGTATTCGCAACTGTGGTTGTGGATTGCCTGGTTCTTATTACGAAAAGAAAACACTAGAAGAAAGGGAAAGAATAAAAGCAGATATGCGTTTGAGATTAAAAAAACTTATCAATGATTCAAATAAAGAATATGTTGTGTATTTAATTACTACATGTTTCAAGGCTGGAGAAAAATAATTACAAAGTATGCATGCAGATGAATTAGTGTTCATTCGTGTACATTCGTGGTTTTTCCCGAGCAGTATAATTGATTCGGAGGTTGCATCATGACCAAAAACCGTATGACGCGCCGTGATTTCTTCAGAATGAGCGCTGTGACCGCCGCTTCCGTCGCGGGCGCGGGCCTGCTGGCATGCGGCACTTCGGCAGGCGGCGCGAAGCATGGCGCGCGCGTTGCGCCGGAAAAGGTCATCAGGAAACTGCCCGGGTTCGAGGGCAGGCGCCCCAACATCGTCCTCATCCTCTGCGACGACCTGGGCCAGGGAGACCCGGGCTGCTACGGCAACCGGACCATCCGCACCCCGAACATCGATTCGATCGCCCGTGACGGCGTGCGCTTCACCGACGCGTACGCCTCCTCCTCGCTCTGCACGCCGTCCCGCATCGGGCTGCTGACCGGGCGGTACGCGGTCAGGTCCAGGCTCACCTTTCCCCTGCAGTCCGGGAGCCAGCCCCTCGTGGCGAAGATGCTCCAGAAGGCGGGGCGCGCGATCGGCAGGCTCGGGGCGATGGACCTCTCGTACCCCAGCTCGGTCGACGGCATTCCGGCGGCTGAAATCACCGTTGCCGATGCGCTGAAGCTCGCGGGTTACCGCACCGGCATGATCGGGAAGTGGCACCTGGGCGATTTCAGCAAGGTGCCGGAGTACCATCCGATGCGCCACGGCTTCGACGAATTCTTTGGCACGCCCATGACCAACGACGAGCTGCCGAACCCGCTCTACCGCAATGAAACGATGCTCGAAAGAGACATCGGACTGAACCAGGCGCGGCTCTCGGGCCTCTCCGCGAAAGAGGCGATAGCCTTCATGGAGCGCAACAGGGCGAAGCAGCCCTTCTTTCTTTACATGGCATTTCACGCTCCGCACCTTCCGCTCTATGCATCGGAGCAGTTCAAGGGAAAATCCGCTGCCGGCATTTACGGCGACGTGGTGGAAGAGATCGACTCCAACGTGGGGAAGATCCTCTCGTTCCTGAAAGAAAAGGGCCTGGCCGATAAC
>JAKJGD010000203.1 GCA_022704585.1 Spirochaetota bacterium
GACTGGGGAGCGACTGGCCGTCGCATGCGGATACGCTGATAACCTGGTATGAGATCTCGAACATTGCCTGGACGTTTCTCCTTGCCGGCCATTGCTTCGCCTTTGGCGGGTGGCGGCGGCTGGCCCTGTTTTTCGGCGTTGCTTTTCTCTACGGCATGGTACTGGAAAGCTCCGGCGTAACCATGGGATATTTTTCCGAGGACCACTACCATCTCTACCTGCCCGGGTTCAGCGCACCGGTGGCTACCATGTTCGGATGGAGCACTGTATTCTACCCGTGCGTGTACATCCTTGACGGAATCCGCAGGGGCTTCAAGCAGGTTGGTGCGCTGTCGTTTGCCTGGCAGGGACTGTTCGTGGCGATCATAGCCCTCTGCTTCGATGCCGTTATCGATCCCTTCGCGACCGCCTTTGGCCTGTGGAAATGGAACGGCGCGTATTTGCCCGAGAGCGGCATGTTCCTGTTCGGTGTGCCGCTCCTGAACTTCATTTCCTGGTTCTCAGCCGTATTCTCCTTCGGGATCGTCTTCTATTACTTTGAGCTGAAGAAGCCTGCGTGGAGCGGGGCAAAACGCGCCGCGGTCATGCTCGCCTCTCTGCCCCTCGTGCTGGCCGTCGCTGCAGTGCTCGAGTTCGGGTCGCTTGCCGCTATCGAAGGCTTAAACGGGCCGAGCTGGACAATACTGAAAGATTATTTCAAAGCGGGAATGCCCATGACGCGGGAACCCCGACGCGGGAAAATGCCGGAATGCCCGATGACCCCGCGGCGGTGAAAGAGGCAGCGCGCTAACCCGAACAGTACTGAAAAAATACCGGGAAGAGGAGCGAAACATGTCGTGTTTCGAGATAGGGCCGATCAGGCCGCCGAGCGAAGCAGAGAGCATACTCCTGCGCCTTACCCGCAACTGTCACTGGAACAAGTGCGCCTTCTGTCCCGTGTACAAGGGCACGCAGTTTTCCATGCGAAAGGTGGGGGAGATAAAGGCCGATATTGACACGATGTCGTCGATCGCTGAGCGGATATACAGTGAGCTGAAACGACGGTACCCGGACCGGGCGGACAACACGCCCGTGGTGCGCATCATGAAGGAGATCGATTTCGGTCCGGGCATTGACCAGGGGTGCGCCCGGCAGGTGGCCTTCTGGATATACCACGGCATGAGGAGCCTCTTCCTCCAGGACGCTGACGCGCTCGTGCTCAAGAACAATGACCTGGTTGAGATACTGAATTACGTGCGGGAGAAGTTTCCCACGATCGAGAGGATAACGACGTATTCCCGCGCGCAAACCGTGTGCCGTAAATCGCTGGAGGAGCTGGCGCTTCTGCGCGCGGCGGGTCTGAACCGCATCCATATCGGCATGGAGTCGGGCTCGGACGAGGTACTCGTGCTGGTCAATAAGGGCGTAACGGGCGAAGAGCAGATCCGGGCAGGCAGGAGCCTCATCGATGCCGGGTTCGAGCTGTCGGAATATTTCATGCCGGGACTGGGCGGGAAAGCCCTCTCCCGCGAGAACGCAATCGAGTCGGCGCGGGTGCTCAGCGCCGTCAACCCGACGTTTATCCGTATACGCAGCACCGTGCCGGTCCCCGGCACGCCCCTGTACGACATGATGCCGGACCGGTGGGTGCCGCTTTCGGAAGAGGAAAAGGTGCGGGAGCTGCGGCTTTTCATCGAGAACCTGTCCGGTGTAACCAGCACGGTGCAGAGTGATCACATCATGAATCTCCTGGAAGACGTGAGCGGCGAGCTTCCGCGTGACCGCGAGCTGATGCTCGCGGTCATGGACCAGTTTCTGGCAATGGACACCGACGACAGGGAAAGCTTTATCGTCGGCAGAAGGATCGGCAGGTACCGCGTACTGGCAGATTATGTCCCGGTGCCGGATGTTGAGGCGATCAAGCGTGAGCTGAAAGAACGTTTCGGCTCGGTGGAGAAAGGGGTTCTCGAGATTCTGGCTAATTTTATATGAATTAATTGAATTTTCCCGGTATTTGCTCTTGACATATATGGCTAATTCTGTTTTTTTTTAAGAGTGCGGCGGTCCGGGATATGAAAATTAAAACCACCATCGATGATTCAATTGTCATTCTGGCAATTGAAGGTTCGCTTTCGTCAGAAGAAAAAATCAACTTCGAAAAAGAGGTCAATCAATATAAAGACCGGCAGTACAGTCTTGTCCTCGATCTTTCAGATGTAACCTTCATCGACAGTGCCAGCCTCGGCACTATCGTAAAATACTATGCGCTGTTCCAGAAAAACGGCAGGCACCTGCTGCTTTCAAACATGAGCAAACAGATCTACGAAGTGTTCAACCTGACAGGCGTCACCAGGCAGATACGGATTTTCGATACCACCAGGGCCGCCGTTGATTTTATTCGCGGCAACAGTTGACCTGTCCTGAGAGGGGAACCACACATGTTCGTTTGCGCCTGCCTTGGAAACCCGGGAAAAAAGTATATAAAAAACCGGCACAATATCGGGTTCATGCTGGGGAATTATCTTGCCGGGCGTTATGGGATTGCGACGGGCTCATCTTCCTTTTCCTCGGTTTCGGGCAGGGGATCGGTTGACGGCCGCGACCTGTTCCTCATCATGCCCCAGACCTACATGAACAACAGCGGCGGCCCGGTGCGCGCCGCGCTCGATTACTACAAGGTCGCTCCGGAACGGCTGATAGTCGTCCATGACGAGATCGAGCTACCGTTCGGGCAGTACCGGCTCAAATTCGGCGGCGGGCACAAGGGGCACAACGGCATCAGGTCCATCATGCAGGAGCTCGGCACGGCTGATTTCCACCGCGTCCGGTTCGGCGTGGGACGTCCCGATAATCCCGAGATTGCCGTGGCGGACCACGTGCTGTCGAATTTCACAGAAGAAGAGATGGCAGGCATAGACGCGCTGTTCCCGGCCGTGACGGAGCTCTTGATTACCGTCATGAACAGTGAATGACCCGGGTGCAGAGCATCCCGACGGAGGACGATTCGTGAAAAAGTATTTCATCCTGATTCTGGCCGGCACCGCGGTCTTCGCCGCACTGTTCAAGTTTACCGTGCTCGGCTTCCTCCTCTCCTCCGTGGCGGGAGTGGCGGGCATGCTTCTCCTTGGCTCGCTCATCAGGCTGATACGGCGTGCGCGGGAAGGCGCGAAGAAGGAAGCCGCTCTGACTCCGGCCCGGGCCGCGGAGGACGTGGTAAAGGAGGGGATGGAAAAGTTACGCCGGATCAGCAATACCGCACGGATGATCCAGAGTAACGAGGTCGCCGCAAAAATCAGGGACATCTGCAAGGTCGGGGTCGAGATTTTCGACGGCATCAAGAAAAACCCGGGCAAGATAGCCAAGGTGAAGCAGTTTACCAATTACTACCTGGATGCGACAGGGAAGATCGTGGAGCAGTATGCGGAGCTCTCGAACAAATCGAAACTGACCCCGGAGGTCGAGCAGGCGCTGCGCAGGGTCGAGGACCTGCTCGACACGATACGGCAGACATTCGACCGCCAGCTGGCGAACCTGCTGGAGGACAATCTCCTGGATATAAATACCGAGCTTACCGTATTGAAAAACACGATGAAGATGGAAGGATAACGCGCGAAAAACCAAACAAGGAGGACGCGATGGACATGCAGAAGGTTAACGCCCAGGCGGCGCAGCCGGTCGAACAGAAGGTGCTGACCCTTGCCGACCTGAACGACGAGGAAAAGAAGAAGGTCGAGCAGATACAGAAGGAGCTTGACCTTGACAACTCGCAGAGCATCATCCAGTTCGGAGTGGGGTCCCAGAGCGGGATCTCGAACTTTTCCGACACCATCCTGAACGAGATCAGGTCCCGCGACAGCGGATACGTGGGAAACATCCTGACTGAGCTCATGCTCAAGGTGAAGAGCCTGGACGTGGACAGCCTCTCCGGCGAAAGCGGTCTCTCTAAAATTCCGATCATCGGCAGCCTGGTCCACAGCGCGAAGAAATCTATTGCCGGCTTCGACAAGCTTGCCGTGCAGATCGAAAAGATCGTGGACGAGCTCACCAAGTCGCGGATGCAGCTGCTGAAAGACATCACCATGTTCGATTCTCTCTACGAAAAAAACATACAGTACATCCGCGAGCTGGACCTCTACATCCTGGCGGGGAAGATGAAGCAGAAAGAGCTCGAGGAAAAAGTTATCCCCGAGCTCCGGGCAAAGGCCGACAAGACAAAGGACACTCTTGACGCCCAGAAGGTGCAGGACATGACCCAGGCACTCAACCGGCTCGAGAAGAAGGTGCATGACCTCCAGCTCTCCCGCATGGTGGCGCTGCAGACAAATCCGCAGGTGCGGCTGATCCAGAGCGGCGACCAGGTACTGGTGGAAAAGATACAGAGCTCTATCCTGAACACCGTGCCCCTCTGGAAAAACCAGGTGGTGATAGCCATCGGCGTGTTCAGGCAGAAGAAGGCGTTGGAGGCCCAGTCCGAGGTGAGCAAGACCACCAACGAGCTTCTCCAGAAGAACGCCGAGATGCTCAAGCAGGGCACCGTGGAGGTTGCGAAGGAGTCGGAGCGCGGCATCGTGGAGATGGAGACCCTGAAGAAGGTCCATGACAACCTGATTGCCACGATCGAGGAGACTCTCAGGATCCAGCAGGAAGGCAAGGCCAAGCGCCAGCTCGCGGAAGGCGAGCTTGTCAAGCTCGAGGGCGAGCTGAAGACCAAGCTCAAGGAGGCCGGCGCCAGGAGCCCGGGGCTTAAGCTGTCATGACAGGGAGGACATCATGAGCGTGATCGTTCCACTGGCCGAGGGTTTCGAGGAAATCGAGGGTGTAACCATTATAGACGTGCTCCGGCGGGCCGGAATTGGCGTCACCAGCGTGTTTCTTGAAAAAAATCCCGTTATTGGCTCACACTCAATTGCCGTAACGGCCGATAAGAGTATTGACGAGATACGATCGTCAGATTTCGATTGCATTGTTCTCCCCGGAGGCATGCCGGGAAGCAGCAACTTGAAGGCGGACGCGCGGGTAATCGGACTGGTAAAGGAATTTGCCGGGAGCGGAAAGATGACCGCCGCCCTGTGTGCCGCGCCCCTGGTGCTTGGTTACGCGGGAGTACTGGCGG
>JAKJGD010000204.1 GCA_022704585.1 Spirochaetota bacterium
CCCATGCCGGTCTGTCAATGCGGTTAAGTAGAGTGCAGGTATTCTATTAAATCAAGCAAAAATCGGTATTGCCGGAACGCCGCGTCACCGCGACATGATCTTTATGAACGCTTCCAGAGTGCCCTTTTCCTTCGCGACCGTAATGCCCATTTCCTGGATCGTCGCCGGTATCCCGGGCACAACCGTACGTTCAACGAGCTCGATCGCCTCTGCCGGGCAGGCCGTCGCGCAGAGCCCGCAACCGATGCACCGGTCCGGATCCACCGACGCGATCCCGTCATTCATGGTTATGGCCTTGACCGGGCACCGCTCCTCCGCGCATATGGCGCAGCCGGTGCACGAGACGGCGTCAACGCGCGCTTCGAAACGGCTCGGCTCGAACGCATGCGGGTGATTCAGCTGGGTCTTGCCCCTGAGCACGGTGCAGCAGCAGGAACAGCAGTTGCATATAAGGCCTGCCCTCTCGGAGCTGTTGTTGCTGGTATGGACCAGCCCCGCCTGCTCTGACCTGGCGAGCACCGCGAGCCCCTCATCCTTGCTGATGGCGCGGGCATTTCCGGTTGCGACCAGGAAGCGGGCGGCGCCGTCGAAGATCAGGCACACGTCCTTCGGCTTGTCGCACGCCTTCACGCTCACGCGGCACGCGCAGTTGGTCAAACCGATGAAATCGGCCTTCATGATGAACTGTTTCACTTCCTCGTAGGGATGGACCCGGTTCTTCGGCGTGAGCGACTGCTCCACCGGTACGACCCGCATGAGCGGGGTCGGGTTCCCGGCAAAGGCGTTGCCCAGCGCCTCGTGGTGGTACTTCTCCCAGAGCACGCCGAGCCTGTCATGCATGGGCGTGCCGCCCCCTTTCATGAACGGAAATTCGAACAGGCCGGGGATGGTCGGCACCAGCCCGTACTTTTTTGTTCCGTCCTTCTCGGTAAAGTGGATGATCGCCTTTGATGCCATCGAGTCGAGCAGGCGCCGCGCCGCGGCCTCGTCCAGGCCGGCTGCCTTCGCTATCAGGTCCGGTGACTTGGCCTTGAAGTTCATGGTCGCGGCAAGCGCCGCTTCCTCGGGCGTGAACAGTATCTGCAGTATCTCCATAAACGAGTCCGTTTTAGGCGCACGCGCCGGGTGGGTGTCAAGGACCGCCTGGAGCTGTTCGTATGGATTCATGATGCCTCCCTTGTGTTTTGTTGATATTAAACAATGACCATTAATACATCATTTTGTCTCTGCGTTCTCTGCGTGAAATATAGTGTTGATCAGGTGCGAATAAAAACATCATTTCAGCAGTAACCCGAACACAGTATTCATGAAGACGTCCAGAGGCCGTGAACTTTTGGTGACCTTCATGTCGATCAAGGCCCCTTCCCAGCTGTTGAAGATGAAGTCGGAGAGCTCCGCCGGATCTTTATCCGGACCGACCCGTCCCGTCTTCTGCGCTTCCATGATGCATGCCTGTATCATGCTCTTTGCCTGGTCGAAAAAACCCGCTATCCTGTTCCTGAACGAGTCGCTCAGGTCGCTCATCTCCTGCGCAATATTGCCGATCGGGCATCCGCAGGTGAAATTCTGCTTATTCATCAGGCCGATATACATGTTGAAAAAATTCTTCAGCCCCTCCACCGGATCAGCCGCTCCTTGCTGCATCTGTTTTTGCGCGATACTCACAATGAATGATGAAAAGTAGTCTACCAGACACAGACCAAACTCCTCCTTGTTCTTGAAATAAAAATAGAAGGATCCCCTGGGTACTTCAGCCGCCTGTAAAACTTCCTGTATGCCGGTATTATTGAAGCCTTTGAGATATACCAGCTCGGCCCCTTTTTGAATTATTCGGTTTTTGGTAGTGTCTGAATTCATGATACTAATAGACCAGTCTATTAGTATCATGTCAAGGAATTAATCTAATTTTTTTGGCGATAACTATCACCAAGTCAGAGGCTGGGATCCCGAAAAAGTCCAGGCTCTGACCCCATACAATTGGCGATAACAATCGCTTCTATGTTACTCTGACACCATTGCATCAAGCGATAACTATCTATTACAGATATTTGGACCTTGATTAACCGGCCACCCAGTCCGAAAATTACTTGCAAAATGGAAGTAATTTTATTATTGTGTCCATAGAAATAATTACAATGACACTATTTAATGACATCCCCAGGGAAAAGCTGGATGAGATCCTCTTCAGGGCGCTCCAGGCAGTGTATAAATTCCAGCAATCGAAGGTCACTGCATTCGGCCTTGACTACGAGGATATTTACCTCCTGCAATTTCTGCGAAACAGCTCGCCGGCCCGGATGAGCGATATTGCCGCAGAGATGAATATACCGGTAAGCACGGCCACGCGGGTCGTTGACCGGCTCCAGAAAAAAAAACTGACGTCCAGGAAAAAGGACGCGTCAGACAAGCGGAACGTGCTGGTTTCCCTCAAACCGGAGGGAGAGGACGCGGTCAGGAGGATCGAGAACCAGACATACGAACTGCTCAAAAACAACCTTGACGGCTTTAGTGAAGAAGACATTGCTTCATTCTTCAAAACGGCTGTGCACTTGCAGAAAATACTGGCGACCCGCACCAATCCTGCCGGCCGGCACATCCACGGACCGGATGCGGCCGGAGGCACTGATAGAGTGCAGGAAGATTGAATTCGCGGGATAATTCGGGAAAGGAGAGCGGTATGGATTACGATTTTGCAATAATCGGAAGCGGCTTCGGAGGGAGTGTCTCGGCGCTTCGACTGGCTGAAAAAGGGTACCGGGTCGTTGTGATCGAGCAGGGCAACAGGGTCACTCCCATCGATATGGAGGAAGCTTCAAAAAGCATGTTCAGGCTGTTCTGGATGCCCGCGGCGGGGTTAAAGGGCTTCTTCACGCAGAGCTTTTTCAAGCACGTCAGCATCGTGGGCGGCGTGGGTGTCGGCGGCGGAAGCATCGTGTACGCGGCCGTTTTACTGAAGCCGAAGGACGATTTCTACCATGACCCGTCATGGAGCGGCCTGGGAGTGGACTGGAAAAAGGAGCTGAAAAAGCATTACGATACCGCGGGAAAAATGCTCGGATTGAAAGAAAACCCGAGCATGGACACCATGGATGAATATCTCAGGAAAACCGCGAAGCGCATGGGCGCGCTCACAACCTTCGGGCCGGTGAAAAACGGCATCTATTTCGGCACGCCCGAGGTCACCAGGGAGGACCCCTACTTCGGCGGGCGCGGTCCCGCGCGCGACGGGTGTCACCTTTGCGGCGAGTGCCTAACGGGGTGCAAGCACGGTTCGAAAAACACACTGGACAAAAACTATCTTTATCTCGCCGAAAAGCTCGGAGCGACGATACTGCCGAACCGCAAAGTGACGAACGTCATCCCCGGCGACAAAAGCGGCTACCGGCTGAAGATCTCGGACCCTACCCGGCCGCTGAAGCGCTGCCCCGAAATCCGGGCAGGCAGGGTCGTCATCGCAGCAGGCGTGCTGGGCACGCTGGAGCTCCTGTTCCGGTGCCGCGACATCACGAAAACGCTCCCCCGCGTCTCCGGCCAGCTGGGCCGCATCGTGCGGACCAACAGCGAGTCGATCGTCGGCGCACTCTCGCCGGACCGGGACCTCGACCTGTCCCACGGCACCACGATCTCAACCGACTTTTACCCGGACGCCCACACCCATATAACGCAGAACCGCTTTCCCCGCGGGTACGGCTTTATGCGCTGGTACGCGGGCCCGCTGCTCGACGACGATCATCCCGTGCGGAGATCTCTCAGGACCCTCGCCGTCATGCTCGTCAGACCGGCGTCCCTTGCCAGGAACTGGTTTGCGCACAACTGGCACCGGCGCGTCATCATCCTCACCGTAATGCAGAACCTGGACAACCGGATCTCATTCAAATACGGCAGGAGCCTGGCGACCCTCTTCCTGTCGCGGCGGCTCAAGTCAAAAAAATGGAAAGGCAAGGAGGCGCCCACTAATCTCCCGGTGGCCAACGAGGCGGCCCGGGTACTGGCCGAGGAGCTGGGCGGAACGCCGATCAACGTCATCATGGAAAGCCTGCTGTCCCAGTCCACCACCGCGCATATACTGGGGGGGTGCCACATGGGCTCCTCCGCTGAAGACGGCGTGCTCAGCACGGACCACGAGGTGTTCAACTATCCAGGTCTGTACGTCGTGGACGGCGCCGCGGTCTCCGCAAACGTGGGCGTTAACCCGAGCCTTACCATTACGGCTTTCGCAGAGCGTGCCATGAGCCGCATACCGGCGAAGAAAAAAGCACCCAAGAACTTTCTAACGTACAATATACCAGCGGAAAAAAGGAGCCTACTGATGAAAGTATTAAAGAAGATTCTGATTGTCGCATGCATCATCGTACTGGCCGACGCCGTCCTGACCGGCATCAACATTGCCCAGAAGGGATGCGGCGGATACAAGGGACAGACCGTGGAGCAGATAATCGGCAAGCCGGCCGACAAGGCCACGCTTGACGACATCACCCGGCTCTCACGGGCGCAGGTCATGCAGCTGTTCTATGCGGCTCCGGCCCCGGAAGCGAAAGACCTCGAGGGCGAGCGCCGGGCGGTCATGACCGGCGGAGGCGTGCTTACGTACGTCTCGAACTTCTACGCCGCCTTCCTGTTCGGGCCCGGCTCCTGGACCGGCAAGGCGTTCCTGCCGAAAGAGCAGCACGGCTACAACCTTTTCAGCAACACGGTTGACGGGAAAGAATCGTTCGTTCGGGATCGGGAGATGAAGACGTCCGTGGCGAAGTCCGCATATGACGAAAAGAACTCGTTCCATGTCGATTACACCGAATCGATGGGGTTCGCGCCGATGCGGCCGCACGACGAAATCAGGAAGATCAACGGCACGCTCTTCCTGGGGCTCGGCTCGCTCCCGGCATCGGCGGGCACGCTCAACCCCATGCCGTTCGTGGTGTACGGCGAAGCGACACCGTGGGTGGGCGCGGATAAAAAATAATGGACAGGGCCGGCCGGGATCTGTATGTTCCAACATGCCGATGCCGGCCCGTCATGCCGGGGGAGATGTTTCCGCAACCATGAACAAGATACGACTCGCGAAGGGCGAGACCTGCGAAATCTGCGGCAGGA
>JAKJGD010000205.1 GCA_022704585.1 Spirochaetota bacterium
CGCTTCTCGCGCGGTTCAAGAGCTGGGAGCCGCGTATTACCAGGTTCAGAAAGCTCATGGACCGGCATAACACCTGGTTCATACTCATTTTCAGATTCCTCTACGGACTTCGCACACCGGCGCCTTTTGCCATCGGGTTGAGCAATGTTTCAATAAGGAAATTCATATTTCTGAATATTATAAGCGCGGCGATTTGGGCCGTGACTCTCGGCGTCCTGGGCTACTTCTTCGGCCAGGTGCTGGAAGCCATACTGGATGATATCAAGAAATACGAGCTGCTGGTCATGGGCGGGCTTATTCTCTGCGCGACCGTTATTTTCTGGATCAAACGGTACCGGTTGAAAAAGGCCCGGGAGCGCAAGGCCCTGGAAAACGGTGAGAAGGCCGCTGGGAAAGCTACCGATGCGGCCGACCCGGCTTCCGGTGAATGATAATCGAACCTGCGTTCATCATTGCAGATAACCCCCGTCATTCACGACTAAAACTCTTTAAAAAATGTATTGATTAATAACCCTCGTTGTGATAATTTGAGTTGTTGCAAAACAACTTAATTGCCTGCAGGGATGCCGGCACATTCGCGGAGCGAATGTGAGATATCGCGGGTTTCCCGCGGTTTCGATCCGTTGCGAAACTACCGGGATGGAGTTGCGCAACATGACTATTGAATGACTATCGGGATATCCTGCGGCCTCCCGCCCGGCCTGTGTCATGACAGCAGACTGTCGGGGCACTGCCAGAAAAACACACGTCAGGGAAATCGTATGAACGTCAGATCGATACCAAGACACCTTTCCGCGCTTCTCCTTTTCCTCGTTCTCATGCCGGCATCACTTGTTTTCGCCGCGCCGGTGACGATAGACGCGACAGCGTATCATGTGACGATCCTCAAGGAAGGAAAGTGTGAGATCCTGTACGAGATAACCTTTACCGAGCTCGAGTCCCGCGACAGGATACGGACCATCGGACAGTTCATCGAGCCGATGACGTTCATCGAGAGCTTCGGGACCTCCGGTGGCAAGCGGTTCGGCGTGACCATGGAGAGCCTGGGGAACGGGTTCTATTCCGCGGTGTTCAACCTTACCACGCAGACGGGCGGCAGGTACACGGTGAGCATGCGCTACCTCGTCGAGAAGCCGCTCCTCGACAGGACCGAGAACAACGGCATCGTGTACGGCAAATTCTGGTGGTCCCCGGTGCAGTGGAGCCTCCCGATAGGGAAGCAGACCGTCCAGATCATGCTTCCCATTGAGATTGCCGCACGTTACAACCGGCCTGAAATGATCACGCCCGCGGTGGTGGGACCGACCGGATTTATCGAAGATAAGGAATCGAAGGAAAGCCACCAGCGCTGGGTCTATTACCCGTCGCAATGGAAGGGAAAGAATTATCTCTCCATCCATGCCGAGAAGACCGGCCTGTCCGCGAACGAGAAGGAATCGATTTCCTTCTATGTCCCTGCGAAATACCTGGAGATCGGCGCGCAGGGGGGCGATTACACCCTGGACGAATTCAGGGCTGGTGATCTGGTCGAGGAAGGGGACTACCGGATCGACCGGGGCGATGCCATGGTAATGTTGAGGCCGGTGGGGGATAATAACGCCACTGTCCTCGAGCTGTCCTCCTTCGATCTGCATATCAACGAACGGGGCGGCAGGAACGTGTTCCGTGCGCTGTTTCGGTACGGTCCCCGTGACATGTTTTCCGGTATTGACGCCGCGCTTAAGGTGACCGTTAACGGCGATGAGATCCGCGCCAGGGCGCGGCCTTCCGTCACGAAGGACGGCCGGGTGGAGGAAGGGGCGTATGACCTCCTGCTCGGAAAAAAAACCGAGGAGGGAGACCGGGTCAGGGTATCGTTCACGCTGCAGCGCTACGTGGAGCTCGACCTGGACTCCCGGCTCTATGAAGGCCGCTTCCGTGCCGGCTACGCGTGGCCCGGGCTCGCACTGGCCAGGGTCCCGGAAGAGACCCGTTTCGTCGCCGCGATTCAGCTGCAGGAAAAGGCCGCGGGAGCATCGTCGCCGGACACGAGCGGCCTTCCGCTCGGCGTCGATCATGATGCTAAACAGGCGTATAAAAACTGGAAAGTCCAGATCAGGCAGGAAAACACCGGGGAGTATTACCTCGAAGGGACCGCGGAGAAGAAATATTATCCGTTCCTGTACCTGTCGTCGCGGACAGGATCAGCGGGACGGAAGGCGCTTCCCCCTGCGATGATGCGGATCACGCTGGACCCGTCGCGGGTGAAGATCGGCAACTGGCAGAAGCTCAAGATCCTGGTTGGCGACCTGTTCAGCCTTTCCCTGTCGCGCTGGGACCGTGTCTTCGCCGTTGACCTGCTCGGGCTGTTGGTCTCGATCCTGATCTCAAGCTATTTTCTCAACTTCTTCCTGCTCGGCGCCGAGATGGCGGTCATCGGGCTGCCGCTTTACCTGGTCGGCCGGGCGTCGAAAGTGGACCTTTTCAGCAAGGTATTTTTTCCGAAAGGGAAGCGGATGTTTAACTTCACCGCTGGCCTGATTTTCAGCCTCAACTGCGTCATCGTACCGTTCAGGCTCGCCTATTACGTCATCTCCGGCATCGTCTACCTGCTTGCCAGGATCGCGGCGATCCACCCGGCTGTCAGGACACGTTTCTTCGAGAAGAAGCCGGAATATATCAAGCCGGAGATTCAGATCGAGACCTTCAAGACCGCTGAAACCGTGGACAACCTGGATCCGGTCGAAACAGCCGTGTTCCTGAACAAGCCATCAACCGCGATAAACCTCATGGTCATGAGCCTCTTCAACCGGGGCTTCCTGGACATATTGAACCGGAATCCCCTGCAGGTCAGGATACTCAAGGCAGAGGCGGTCAGGGAGCCGGTGAAGCAGCCGGTCAGGATACTATCGGTGCTGAAAGAGGGCTTTGATGCCGCCGACCCGGCGGCGAAGATTAACGCATTCATCGTCGAGAGCCTTGCCGAAGGGACACGCGGCTCTCTCGTGCTGGCCGCGGCGCTCCCCGCTGATGCGGCGGCGTCGTACCGGGAACGGTGCCACGAGATTGTCGCGGCGGACGGCGCGCGTTTCATGATCGACGACTACGACGCGGGGGAAAACGCGATTACCGTTACCGGCGAAGTGAAGAGCGGCATTATTAAAGCGCTCGTCGACGCGAACCTCGAGGAGGAGGTCACCGCCGACAAGTCCGGCCTTGCACCTTACGAGATCATGTTCCTCAGGTCGATCGCTCAGGACGGGTCCCTGCCAAAACAGGCCGTGCCGGCTATACTCAGGTCGATCTCGCGCTCCCTCCAGGGCAAGGTGTGGAAAGCGGACATTGACAAGACGGCGAAGGCCTACGCGGACAGGATTGACCGGCACTGGGACGAGTTCGAGAAGGAGCCCGACTACCAGCAACAGCGACGGTATTTCGACGCGCACCTTCCCTGGATCGTCATGCATGACGGCTTCGGCACGAAATCCGCCCCCTTCATGGAGAAGGCGGCGAACGACACCATGAAAGGGGAGAGCACCGCGTTCTTCGAGAAGATCACCGACAAAACCGGCTCCGTGGCCGAGGGCATACGGGATTTTTCGGACGGCATCGTAGAGAAGGTCGAAGGGATGTCCAGCGCGATTGTCGAGAAGATGGAAAACCTGTTCCGGCCCCCGGACCTGAAATCGGCGGCTCAGGCCGCCGCCGTCGCGGCACAGAACATCAGCGCGTTCAGCTATGACGCCTGCCACTCGGCCTGCCATTCCGCGTGCCATTCGGCGTGCGTCCACTCGGCCTGTCACTCCGCGTGCCACTCGGCATGCGTGTGCCACTCCGCGTGCCATTCGGCATGCCACTCGGCCTGCGTGTCGAGCTTCTAGGTGTTCCCATGAGAGCCGCGATTCAGGACATCCAATCCTTCATCCGGTCCACGCGCGACGTGGTGTACCTCCGCGGCGCCGACCGTCTCCTCATCATCCGGCCCAACAAGCTGCAGCACCTGAACGAGACGGCCTATGCCATCCTTGATTCCCTGTACACGGAGGGACGGACGCCGGATGAGACGGCCGGGAGGATGGCCGCGCGTTATGGCGTTCCCGAGGCCGTGATCAGAAAAGACATGGAAGGCCTGCTGCAGAGCATCAACGCGATCATGAACGAGGAGTACGCGCAGGCCCCGCTGATCTCGACCATCGATTTTGACCCGGCAAGCGTCGTGTTCCCGGTGCTTTCCGAGATTGCAGTTACGTACCGGTGCCAGAACCGCTGCGACTTCTGTTATGCCTCGAGCCCATACCGGGGAGCGGACATGCGGGAGATGACGCTTGACGAGATACGGCTGGTCATCGACAAAATATGCTGCGAGGCCCAGGTGCCGACCATCTCCTTCACCGGGGGAGAGCCGACGCTCCGCGACGATCTTCCCGCGATGATACGGCATGCGTCGGAGCTCGGCATGAGGACGAACCTGATTACCAACGGCATCCGCTGCGCCGACCCTGCCTTCGTCGCGGACCTTGCCGGCGCCGGGCTGGATTCCGCGCAGGTGAGCCTGGAGTCGCACCGCGCGGACATCCACGACGCCGTGACCGGCAACCGGGGCTCCCACGAAAAGACGCTGCGCGGCATAGAAAACCTTTCGAAGGGCGGGATTTACACGCATACCAATACGACCATCTGCATGAAGAACCGCGGGCACCTGGTCGCGCTGGCATCCTTCGTGAAGGAGCGGTTCGGGTTTCCCTACCTTTCGATGAACATGATAATTGCGACCGGCATAGCCCGGGACAACGACAATATCAGGATCGGCTATTCGACGATCGGGGAGATCATCAACCCGCTCATCGACCATTGCGAGGTGCTGGGAATCAAGCTCGTTTGGTACTCGCCCACGCCCTACTGCCTTTTCAACCCGGTGGACCGGAACCTGGGGTCAAAGTCGTGCGCCTGCGTTTCGGGGCTTCTTTCGGTCAACCCGGCGGGCGAGGTGCTTCCCTGCTCGAGCTTCGACCGCGGGGTGGGGAGCCTTGTAAAGCATTCGTTCAGGTACGTGTGGGAGTCGGACCAGGCGCTCTACTGGCGTGAGCG
>JAKJGD010000206.1 GCA_022704585.1 Spirochaetota bacterium
CCGGCTTGCCCGTTCCGCAAGCCTGTGGGAGCGGCGCATCGCGATCATCTCGACCCTTGCATTTATCAGGAACGGCGACCCGGGCACGACGTTCGACATTGCGGAAATGCTCCTGGCTGACGAACATGACCTGATACACAAGGCCGTCGGGTGGATGCTGCGGGAAGCCGGCAAGCGGGACCGGGCAGCGGAGATGCGCTTCCTTGACCGGCACGCGGCGGCAATGCCGCGGACCATGCTGCGCTATGCCATAGAGAAATTCCCGGAAAAAATTCGCCGCGCGTATCTCGCTGCCGGCCGGGTCTCACCGCGGGCCGGGTCTCAGCCGGCCCCCCGGGCATTGAAAAAATCGCGGTAACCCATGTCGGTGCCCTTGATGTGGGTCACCAGCCAGTCGCGGAGAAAGCTCATCAGCTCGATCGAGAACGACGCCTTCCCATCCCGGAGCCTGTTCTGAAAATCCGCTACCTGCACCATCAGGTCATAGTGCTCGCGCCGGTGCGCCTTGAGTTCCGGATAACCGTGCTTCGTCATCAGCTCTTCTTCCCTCTTGAAATGGGTTCGCGTATATTCGACAAGGCCGTCCAGGATATACGTCATCTGCGAGATCCCGAGGCCGGACACGATGCCGGCGTGAAGCTCGTTAACCATGCCCACGAGACGGCGGTGGTCGTCGTTGAACGCGGCCACCCCGACATCGAGCGAGTCGTCCCATGTTATGAATGCCATATGCCTCTCCCTGTAAGTCCAGCGGGGCCCTCACACCCCTCATTTAACCTGGAACGTGATTATCGCCCGGGTGCCCGGCGAGCGCTCGAGAACGATCGTACCCTCGAGCTGCCTGACCAGCATCGGCACCAGCGAGAGCCCCAGTGACTTCGTTTTGTTCAGGTCTGCCGATTCTGGCAGGCCGATACCGTTATCGGCCAGGACCATCTCGACCCTGCCGCCGCTCTCGCGGATCGAGACCAGCACCTCCGGGCTGCCTTTCCATCCGGCCGGGAACGCGTGCCTGAACGAATTCGTTACCAGCTCGTTAATGATGAGTCCGCAGGGGATGGCCTGGTCTACGGACAGACGGATGTCGGCCGTATCCACGCGGGGCGGGATCTGCATGGCCTCGCCCATGAAACTGCCGTACAGCTCCTGAACTATCGTCTTGACATAGGAAGAAAAATCGATCCGGGACAGGTCGTCGGACTGGTAGAGCTTTTCATGGATCAGCGACATCGACCTGATACGGGACTGGGCGTCTATGAAGCTTGTGCGCAGCTCCGGACTCTGGATGGCGGCCGCCTGGAGCGCCATCAGGCTCGTTATGACCTGGAAGTTGTTTTTAACCCGGTGGTGAACCTCGCGGAGGAGGGTCTCCTTTTCAGCCAGTGCGGTCCGGATCCTCTCCTCCATCCGCTTTCGCTCGCTTATATCGCGGGCTATCCCCTGTACGCCGGCCAGCGTGCCATCCCTGAACACCAGCTGCGTGTTGATTTCCAGCGGCACGCGCTCGCCGTTCCGGGTGAGTATTTCCATCTCGTATCGGGTCGGCGCGCCGCCTTCAATTTTTTTCCGCATATTGCTCATGACGACATCCAGGTACTCCGGTGCCACGATATCCGGAACCCGCAGCCGGCTTAAATCCTCCTGCGAATATCCCGTCACCTCGAGCGCCTTTTTATTGATCGAGGTAAAGTTCAGGTCAAGGTCCGCGGTCACCACGATGTCATTGGCGTTATCGAACAGGTTCCGGTACCGCTCTTCGCTCTCCCTGAGGGCCTCTTCCGCGAGCTTGCTGTCCGTGATGTCTACGACTACCCCGATGCCCGAGGTGACCTCCCCGTCCGGCCCCCGCAGGGGGCTCGCACTGAACCGCACCCACCTGAACGCATCGCTCGTGGTGGCGTGATAGGGTCCCTCGTAATGCGTCACCTTCCCGCGCAAGGCCTCTTCAAGAACGGGAATGACCGCCTTCTCTTTAAGCCTGGTCAGATCCAGGCCGACCAGTTTCTCGATCGTCGAATCGAGTATCGTCGCGAACCGGGAATTTGCGCCGGTCAGCACCATGCTGCTGTTATAGGTGAAAATTCCCACCGGCGACTGGTCGAATACCGCGCTGAATCGCTCCTCGCGCTCCCGCACCGCTTCCCGGGCGCTGATCATGTCCGTTATATCGACGACGATACCGAGGCCGCCCACGATCCCGCCCCTGGCGTCGCGCAGGGGGGTGGCCGACGACGAGATCCACGGTACCGCTCCGGTGGTTGTGGCGCGGTACGGCCCCTTGTAAACGGACAGCTTCCCTTCGAGGGCCTCTACAAGGCTTTTTACTATTTGAGTTTCCCTGAGAAGATTGAGGTTGAGCCCAATCAGGTTCTCCCGTTTTGTCATCAGCATATCTGCGAATTGCCGGTTGCAATCGGTTACGGTCATGTCCAGGTCGTACATGAAGATCCCGGCGGAGGAGTTTTCGAACAGCGCACGGAACTGCTCTTCCTTCTCCCTGAGGACCTCTTCCGCTTTTTTCCTGTCCCTGATGTCGCGCGAAACGCCGTGGAGGCCCACAATGTCTCCACTGCTGTCGCGGATTGCCCCGACCACGCTTTCCAGCCAGACCGTCGAGCCGTTCCTGTGTTTGGCCGCGTGCTCAACCGTGACATGCCGGTCCGGATCGGCGTTCCCTGAATTTCTCAGCCTTTTCTCTTCCATGAATATTTCCAGCAGCCGGGAGTATTCCTCGGGGCCTATCATCGCCACCACGCTCCTGCCGATTATCTCTTCCGTGGAAAAGCCGAATACCTTCTCGAAGGAGGGACTGAGATACGTGTAGCGAAACTCCATGTCGACGGTCCACACGACATCGGTCATCATGTCCGCGATAAGCCGGTACTTCACCTCGCTCTCGCGCAGCGCCTGCTCGGTCCGCTTCTGCTCCGTGACGTCGCGCGCGATACCGAGGACGGCATCCGGTTTCCCTTCCCGGTACAGCATCATCGCCATGACATCGATATGTTTTGTCTCGTTCTTCTTCGTCCTGACCCGGAACTCCCGGTTCTTTTCCTGAAAGCCGGTGGTAAAGATCTCCTCCATTGCCTCGTAAGCGGACGGAAGCTGGTCCTCGGTCACGAGTGACTGAAAATTGACATTTTTCACTTCATCTTTGGAATAGCCGAACAGCTGGAGCGCCGCTTCGTTGGCGTCGATAAAATTCCCCATGAAATCGTGCACGTACACGCAGTCGTGGGACCGGCTGAAAAGCGCATTGTAACGCTCCTCGCTCTCGCGGTGCAGGGCCTCGACCCTTTTTCGCTCGCTGATGTCACGCGAC
Organism: Spirochaetota bacterium; assembly: GCA_022704585.1. The sequence continues at coordinate 3,323 of JAKJGD010000206.1, forward strand.
GAGAAAACCGCGCCGTCGAACTGTCCGTCCGGCGTGTACATGAATGAATTGACCGTTTCCAGCCAGATATAATGCCCGTCCTTGTGCCGGCCGCGGTATTCGGTCCGGATGTCAGTGTGCTCCTCCACCCCCCGGTAAAACGCCTTCCTGAGACCGTCCTTGTCGTCAGGATGCACAAGGTCCATGGGCGATGTCCCGATCAGCTCGGCGGGTTCATACCCGGCGATTTTATTGTGCGAGGAGCTCGCGTACACGATCAGCGTGTCGCGGTCGATCTGGCCGACCATGTCCCTCATGTTGTCCGTAAGCTTGCGGAGCTTTTCCTCGTTCTCCCTGAGCCTTTTTCCCAGCCCGTGGCTGTGCAGCGCGGTATCAATGGTGGAAAAAAGGTCCTGGGGATTGACGGGCTTGAGCACGTAGCCGTACGGGTTCGTCTCCCGGGCGCGGGCGACCGTGGTGACGTCCGCGTTCCCGGTGAGATACACGACCGGAAGATCAAGCGTGCTCTTTATGATGCCCGCCGCGTCTATGCCGTCCATGTCTCCCGGCATCACGATGTCCATGAGCAGGAGGTCCGGCTCCTGCTCCCGGGCCGTTGTTATGGCCTCTTTCGCGGACGCCGACACGCCGATCACGTCATACCCGAACTGGCACAGGGTCGACTTGATGTGCATGCCGATGATAGCCTCGTCCTCGACTACAAGGATACGATGTTTTCTCATAGTGCCCCTGCGCGGGATGACGGCCGGGCCCGTCCCCCCTTATTGCAATATCTTCTTCAGCGCGACCGCGAGGTCCGCCATCTGGTACGGCTTCTGGATGAAGCCGGCTATCCCCTTCCCGGCAAACCGCTGTGTTATCTCCTGCTCGTTGTACCCACTGGACATGATCACTGTCACGTTTTTCCGTATGCGGCGGAGCTCCCGGTAGGTCTCCTCCCCGTCCATGTGCGGCATTGTCAGGTCGAGAATGACGAAGGCGATCTCGTCGGCGTGCTTTCTGAATAGCTCAACGGCCTGTATGCCGTTCTCGGCGGTTATGACCGAGAAGCCCAGACGCGCAAGCATGCTGCTTCCGAGCGTCCGGATCGTTTCCTCGTCGTCCGCGAGAAGGACCATGCCGCTTCCCCGCCACTCGGCTCCGGGCGCCGACCCGCCGTCCGTATGCTCGGCGGGTTTTTCCAGCCCGGGGAAAAAGACCTTGAACGTCGTTCCCTTCTCCTTTTCGCTGTATACCTTTACCGCGCCCCTGTGGCTTCTGACGATACCGAGCACCGCCGCCAGCCCGAGGCCGCGCCCGGTGAATTTCGTGGTGAAAAACGGGTCAAAGATACGCGGGAGGGTTTCCCTGTCCATTCCGCACCCGGTGTCCGCGACCTCGACGTAGGCGTAGAGTCCGGCCGGCAGCTGCTCGTTCAGCCAGGTCTCGGAGAGGAACTCGCGGTCGCAATTGACCGCGCCGGTGGAAATGGAGATGATGCCGCTCTTTTCACCGATGGCGTCGGAGGCGTTGATGACGAGGTTCATGATGATCTGGCGTATCTGGGTGGCGTCCGCGTCTATCGCGGGAAGCCCATCGGCGAAGTTGTAGCGCAGCACGGCCTTCTTGGAGATCGAGACCTCGAGCATGTGGCCCATCTCCTCCACGGCCTCGTTCAGGTCGATAGCCTCGCTGGAGAAGCGCCCGCGCCCCGAATAGGCAAGCATCTGGCGGCACAGGTCGGCGGCGCGCTGGGAAG
>JAKJGD010000207.1 GCA_022704585.1 Spirochaetota bacterium
ATTAACCGGCAGGAGGAGATCCGCACGAACCTTGAAGCGAAGATCGATGACCTCCAGAAACGGACCAGGACCATGCGCGAGGACACCGGGCGCCAGGACCGGGCGATCGAGAGCATAGCCGCGTCCATCGCGGGCACGCGCGTGCTTATCCAGTCCAATACCGACAGGGGAGAGGCGATCTCGGACACATCGGTACAGCTGGCGCGGATCGCGGACAATCTGAAGAAGCAGGTGACTGATATTTAAAAAGAAGAGGTTTGCAACCCCCGCCTGCCGCGAATCGTTCCCGGCACGCGGGGTTCGAAATGACACTTCCGGTTTAGCAACCGGTCAATTGATCATTCCCGCCCTATTTGTATACTACCTGCCTGTGGCTGCCGTCCGCCCGCTCGCGGTATGCCAAATATCTCTTTACACTTTCGGCATCTTCCTTATACTTTACCCGGCATAACCGACATGAATCCATTATCATATATACTTTTCCTGGCCTCGGTAATTTACCTGTTCCTGGGTGTTTATTCGGTAAAGCTGGAGCCTTCGTCGTGCCTGAACAGGACGTTCCTGTTCACCTGCACCTGCTTTGGACTGTGGGCTTTTTCTTTTTCGTTCATGCATGCGTCCTCGTCCATGGCGGACATCATGTTCTGGTACAACATCAGCTCGCCGGGGTGGTGCCTGTTCAGCGGCACGGCGATCCATTTCCTGCTGCTTTTATCGAAAAAAGACACGCTGCTTGACAGAAAGTGGATTTACCTGATTCTCTATGGACCGGGGCTGCTCCTCATTTACAAACAGCTTGCCGATTCATTCGCGGTCACGGGCTTCATGAGGGTCGGCTGGGGTTATGCAGAGATAGCGCCCGTCACGTCCGGGTGGTACCTGTTCTTCATGGCCTACCAGGCCGGGTACCTCGTGCTGGGGCTGGTGTCGGTCGGCGTCTGGGGGATAAAGACGCGCATACGGAGGGAGCGGAAGCAGGCCCTGATGATGTTCGTCACTACAACGCTGTCCCTCGTCCTGGCGTTCGCGAACGATATCCTCCTGCCCGCGCTGAATGTGTATCTCTTTCCCTCGTTATCGCCGGTCATTGTCCTCATCTGGGCCTTCGGCATGTGGTACTCCATAACGCGGTACAAGCTGATGTCGTTAAATATCGAGAACGCGGCGGACGAGATCATCTCGAACATGAAAGACATGGTCCTGCTTCTTGACACGTCGGGCAGGATCGTGAAAATAAATTTACGCGTCACCGAGCTCCTTGGATATGACGAGTGGCTCCTCCTCCAGAAGCCGTTCGGTTCCATGGTCCGGGACAGGGAGTATGTTGAATCCGGGTTGTACTCCATGAAAAACGGGAGTGTGCGGGACAGCGAGATGGTCACCGGGTTCCTTGATTTAACCGGCCGCGAGCTGCCGGTGAAGATGACCGCGACGACGCTGCGCGACCGGTACGGCGACCTGATCGGTACTGTCGTTGTCGGGACCGACATCAGGGAAACGATACAGCTGCGGAACGAGATCCGCGAGCGGATCAAGATGGAGGGCGAGCTCAAGCTGCGGAACGAGATGATCGAAGCCGATCTCCTGAACGCGCAGTTCATCCAGAAGGCCCTGCTCCCCGCGCATGCGCCGGTCCACCCGAGGCTCGCCATCGACTTCCGGCACTACTCGATGCACAGCGTCGGCGGGGACTACTTCTCCTTCGCCCCGCTTGAGTCCGGACAGATGGGGGTTTTCATCAGCGACGTGTCTGGGCACGGGGTGTCGGCCGCCCTTTTTCTCTCGCTCCTGAAATCCGTGTCTGAATCGGCGCTGGGGAGATATGCCACCAGGCCGATGTATTTCATCCGGGACCTCAACGCGATGCTCCTTGCGGGCATGCAGCACTATTTCGTGACCGCCCTCTACGGTTATTTCAGCTTTCCCGGGGAGGGGGCCGAGTTTTCTTTCTCCTAGGGCGGCCACCCGAACCCTGTAATCTACCGCGCCGATACCGGCGAGGCGGGGTTCCTGGAATGCGAGGGCACTCTCCTCGGAAAATTCGATACCATCAGGCTCAATGAGAGAAGCACCCGCCTGGGCAGGGGGGACCGGGTCTTTCTTTATACGGACGGGCTTCCGGAAACCAGGAACGGGAACCATGTCATGTTCGGCTATGAGAACCTGGTGCCGCTGGTCAGGAGGGCGGGCGCGGCCGGACTTTCCGAGACCCTTGACGCGATCATCGGCGAGATCGATGCCTATCGCGGCGGGGGGCCGGTGGAGGACGATATCGTCCTGATCGGTGTCGAGGTCGTATGATGTCAGTGACTATGTTCTTCGGAGTTTGCTTATGAGCGCCGGTAAACGGAAAACCATTCTCCTGGTGGAGGACGAGGCGATTGTAGCCCTTGCCGAAAAGGCGACCCTGGAGAAGCACGGGTACGCGGTCATAACCGCGTATTCGGGCGAAAAGGCGGTGGCGGTCGCGGAATCAACGCCCGGCATCGACATCATTCTCATGGATATAGATCTCGGTAAGGGAATCGATGGGACCGAGGCTGCCAGGAGGATACTCCGGACGCATGAGGCGCCGCTGGTCTTCCTTTCCTCCCACATCGAGCCGGAGATCGTGGAAAAGACCGAGGGCATCACCTCGTACGGCTACATCGTCAAGAACTCGGGCGAAACGGTATTCCTGACTTCCATCAAGATGGCGTTCAGGCTTTTTGAAGCCCGGATGAGCGAACGGACCAAAACAGGCGCGCTGGAGAAGAGCGAGGAGAAGTACCGCACGCTGGTCGAGAACATGAACGACATCGTGTTCGCGATGGACGTCAATGGACGCTTCACCTACCTCAGCCCGGGCCTCTCGCGTGTAAGCGGGTACACTCCTGACGAGCTGACGGGCAGGATGTTCACCGACCTGGTCTACCCTGATGACCTGCCCGGCCTGAAGGTTGGCTTTAAAAAAATCGCCGGCGGCGCCATCGAGCCGCACGAGTTCCGCGTGGTGGACAAGGACGGATCGGTGCGGCACGTGCGCACATCCAGCAGGCTCGTCTTGCATAGGGGCGCCGTTACGGGCATAACCGGCATCATGACGGACATCACTGAGAGCAGGCGCGCCGAGGAAGAACTCGTCCTGAAATCTCTCGTCATTGACCAGGTAAAGGACTTCGTGACGATTGCTGGCCTGGACGGCACCATCACCTACGTGAACCAGGCGGTGATGGACCTGTTCGGCCGGCCCAGGCATGATCTCGTGGGGAAAAATATAACCATCTTCGGAGAAAGTGCGGAACGCGGCTCCACCCAGGGCGAAATTCTCGAAGCAACGCTGCGGGACGGGGCCTGGCGGGGGGAGGTGATCAACATAGCGGTGGACGGCAGCGAGCATGTGATGGACAGCCAGACGCAGGTCGTCCGCGATGCCGCGGGAAAAATCATCGCGCTATGCGGTATCTCGACCGACGTTACCGAGCATAAAAAAGCTGATGCGGCTCTCCGCGAGAGCGAGGAACAGTTTCGGATGATCTTCGAGAACACCAACATGGGGATATTCCTTTCCACCCTCGATGGCGTCTATCTCAGGGTGAACCGGGCCATGCTGCGCATAAGCGGGTACGACAGCATCGAGGAATTCATGAAGATCCCGACGTCGCGGCTCTACGCGGAACAGGCGGACCGGCAGCGCATCCTGGGGGAATTGCGGGAAAAGGGGTCGGTTGAGAACGCCGAGATACGCGCGGTAAAAAAAGACGGCGCCATTCACTGGATTTCCCTGAACGCGGTAATGCTGAGGGACGATGACGGCGTACCGAAAAACATCATCGGTTTCGTCGAGGACATCACGGAGAAAAAGCGGGCCGGGGAACTGATAAAGGCCGAGCGCGACCTGGGCCTGCAGCTGGCCGGCGCCACGTCGTTGAAGGAGGCCATGCGGTTTTGCCTGTCCGCGGCCATGACCGCGGGCGGCATGGACAGCGGCGGCGTGTATTTGGTCAATGATGCGGGCGGAATCGACCTCGTGGTGCATGAAGGGCTCTCGGACAGATTTTTGTCCAAGGTGTCGCATTACGACGCGGGCAGCCTGTCAGTGGAGATCCTGATGAGAGCGGTCCCTGTTTTCGTTGACGATTCGGGAGTTGTAGCCGGGACCGCACCCCCCCCCTCGGTTGCCGGCTTGAGACCGGTGATGAAAGAGGAGGGGCTGAAGACGCTTGCCATGCTGCCCATCAGCATGGGGGGCGGGATACTGGCCGCCATGAACCTCTCCTCCCATGCCAGCGGTACCATAAGCCATCATGCGCGCATGGCCCTGGAGAGCATGGCGTCCAGCCTGGGCTCCGCCATTTTGAGGTTGAAGACGCAGGAGGCGCTCCTTGACAGGGAGAGCAGGTTCCACACGTATTTCACCCTCCCGCTTGTCGGGATCGGCATCATGACGCCTGCGGAGGGGACGAACGAGGTGAACGAGCGGCTCTGCGAAATCCTCGGCTACCCGTACGAGGAGCTGAAGGCGCTTTCCTGGGTGGACGTCACCCACCCGGACGACGTTGCGGCTGACCTCGCCCAGCTGAACCGCCTGATGGCGGGCGAGCTGGACAGCTATCTGCTCGACAAGCGCTACGTGCGAAAGAACGGTGATATCGTCTGGGGATCGCTGGCGGTGGGATGCGTTCGCAATCCCGACGGGTCCGTGCGGCACCTCGTCGGCATGCTGAACGACATTACCGGCCGCAAGCGGGCGGAGGAGGAGAACCGGGCCCTGCTTGAGGAAAAAGAGGTCCTCCTCCGGGAGGTGCACCACCGTATCAAGAACAACATGAGCTTGATCACGGCCCTGCTCACCCTGCAGGCCGGGAGGCCGGAGAGCGCCGGGGCGGCCCCGGCGCTCCGCGAAGCGGTGAGCCGAGTGCGCAGCATGGGGCTCCTGTACGACAAATTGTACCTGTCCAGCAACGTGCGGGAAATGCCGATCGACTCTTACCTGAACTCCCTGGTCGGCGAGATCGTTTCGCTGTCCCTCGGCAAGGCCGCCATAAGTGTGGAAACGGACATTGAAGATTTCACGC